>JABSSK010000108.1 GCA_013214265.1 Saprospiraceae bacterium
GTACAAAGGGAAATACCATTATTGTTACTGTACCAAAAGTAGCCATTTCAGCTATGTGCTCGAAGAAGTACTCCAATATGGTGTTCAGCTCGAAACATCATCCGCTTACGATCTGGATATCATTCAATACCTTGCGGACAAAGGGAAAATCAACAAAGACACCATCATTATATGCAATGGGTTTAAACCAGAGCGATATAAAGAAAAGATAGTAGCCCTCATCAATGCAGGCTTTCATAATTTGATTCCAATCTTGGATAATACCGAAGAGCTTTCCTATTACGAAGCACACCTCCAAGAAAAATGTAAAATCGGAATCCGAGTAGCCACGGAAGAAGAACCTAACTTTGAGTTCTACACCTCTCGATTAGGTATTCGCAATGCCCAAATTATGCCTTTTTACAAAGAAGCCATTCACAACAACCCCAAGTTTGAACTGACCATGCTTCATTTCTTTGTAGATACCGGTATAAAAGACACGCTATATTACTGGGGAGAACTTCGTAAAGCCATCAAGCTCTATGGTGAAATTCGAAAGATATCCGACTCCTTATCCGCTATTAATATCGGTGGTGGAATGCCTATTCGCAATTCCCTAGGATTTGAATTTGACTATAAGTATATGATTAAAGAGATCGTACACAGCATAATGCATGCCTGTGAAGAAGACGAAGTACCCGAACCCAACCTATTTACCGAATTTGGTAAGTATACCGTGGGAGAAAGTGGGGCTACTATTTTCAGTGTGCTTGCGCAAAAACAACAAAACGATTCTGAAACTTGGTACATGATTGACAATTCATTGATGACTACCCTACCAGATGCTTGGGGTATTGGTGAGAGGTTCATTCTACTCCCAATCAACAAATGGTACAATGAATACCGACGTGTAAATATTGGAGGGCTCAGCTGTGACAATAGTGATTATTACAATTCGGAAGCCCACGAAGCTCAAGTTTATTTACCTATTATTCCAAAGTCAGATGATGAGCCGCTTTATTTGGGGTTTTTCCATACAGGTGCCTATCAGGACTCTATCAGTGGGTATGGTGGTATCAAGCATTGTTTGATCCCCTCCCCCAAACATATTCTGCTCTATAAAGACGAAAAGGGAAATGTTGTTGATCGTTTGTATCAACCTGAGCAACCTTCGGCTGAGATGCTCAAAATACTAGGCTATACCTAAAAGAAAAAAAAAGGGCAGCCCTTATGGGCTACCCTTTTTTTATAACCATTTAACGAGTTCAAGACACTGTTGATGGCCCAACAAATCACTTTTTGGTGTGAGTCGATAGCCATATTCGTATACCCCTGAGAACTCCATACTTATCTGTGTTTCGAAGGTGGCACTACGGTCATCATGAGTAACCATTGGCACCTCGTATTTATAGCGTAGATCGAGATTATTTTCGCTCTTACGTTTGAAAAAGATAACTTCTAATTTTACATCTTTTGGTTCAATATCATCCAGATATATCTTGAATCGAACCTTAAATTGATCTCCTAATCGAATAGAGAAGTTATCGGTATCATATACCTCTTTTTCGAGTACATGGATGGTTTCCCAGCGCTGGCGCAGATGTTTCTTCAGCTGTACCACATCATGGGCGGATCTAAAGTTATCCGATTTCATTAAGCTGCCATACTTTTCCAACTTGAGGTAGTAACGCTCGATATAATCATCCAGCATACGTTTCATGGTAAAGTTAGGTGCAACCCTGGTCATAATATTTCGCACCAGTGTTATCCATTCGTTGGCATGTTCATCGGTGTTGGTTCCAAAGTAAGTTGGTACAATCTCTGTTTCGAAAATATTATAAAGCATCTCGGCATCCAACTCATTTTGCAGTTCCTGATCTTGGTAGGTTCGTTCCAAAGGCAGTGCCCAACCTGAATCCTCGCGGTAACCTTCAGCCCACCATCCATCGAGAACACTAAAATTGACTACCCCATTCATAGCTGCTTTCATACCGGAAGTTCCCGAGGCTTCTTTAGGTCGTGTTGGTGTATTTAACCAAACATCAACTCCCTGTACCAATAGCTTTGCCATTTCCATATTATAACCTTCCAGGAATATGATCTTACCCGCAAATTCCGTACGCTTACTATTCTGGATAATATCTTTGATCAGTTGTTGACCTGGTTCGTCTGCAGGATGGGCTTTACCTGCAAAAATAAAAATAACTGGTCGATCCGGATCATTGACAAGCCTAGATAAGCGCGCTATATTCCGGAACAACAAATGAGCACGTTTGTAGGTCGCAAAACGGCGAGCAAACCCTACTACTAGAGCTTTGTTATCAATACCATTCAACACATTAAAGATCGTGGAGGGGTTCTCCCCGCGGCGGGTAAGCCCTTCCTTCAATGATGAACGTACATGATTCAGTAGCCGCTCCTTGAGGGTTTGGCGTATGTTCTGGATGGTTTCTGATGGTATTTCCTGAATACTATGCCATTGATCAGCTTCTGATTGATGTCCAATAAAGTGATCCGGATCATCTCCTTTCAGAATGTCATGCCATTCACTAGCAATCCAGGTAGGGTAATGAACACCATTAGTAACATGCCCAATATGGATTTCTTTTTGATTATACCCCGGATATAATACTTTAAACATGCGTTGAGAAACCTTCCCGTGTAGTTTACTCACACCGTTTACTTCCTGACACAACCGAATGGCCAAGTGACTCATGGAAAACAGTTCCTGATGATCCGATCTATTAATCTTACCCAACCCAATAAAGCGATCCCAGCTTATTCCCAATGCCTCAATATATGAAGCCAGATAACTATGTAGAAGGTTTTCCGAAAAATAATCATGGCCTGCTGGCACAGGGGTATGCGTCGTAAATAAAGAACTTGCCCGCACCATTTCCAAAGCCTCGTCAAAACCAAGATCTTGATGAGCCATTAAATTTTTGATTCTCTCCTATCCCATGAAGGCAGCGTGGCCTTCGTTGCAGTGATAAACACGCGCATGATAATCCAGCGACTCCAGCAAACGAACTCCACCGATTCCCAATAGGATTTCTTGTTTTAGTCGATGCTCATTATCGCCTCCATATAGTTGATGTGTTAATGCCCGATCCTCCCAGCCATTTTCGTCTATATCTGCATCCAGCAGATAGAGGTCAACTCGCCCAACTGCCAGCCGCCATATTTTTGCCCATACGGTACGCCCGGGTAAGGTAATTGCAACGCGCTTCCATTCCCCATTCTCGTCCCGAACAGGCTGAATAGGCAACTTAGTATATTGCTGTGGTGGAAAATTATTGATTTGATCTCCATGCAAAGAAACCGATTGCTGGAAATATCCATACCGATACAACAAGCCAACTGCAGTCAGAGGATAATTTTGATCACTGGCTTCCTTGAGGTAGTCACCAGCCAAAATACCTAGACCTCCGGAATATAAACGCACCGAAATTTGTAAGCCATACTCCATACTAAAATAAGCTACGGATGGCTGTGCCGACGGCGCTTTACTCATGTATGCTTCAAACCTGGAATACACGCGTTCCAGCAAGTCCATATACGATTTGTCCGCCATCAATTCGCGAGCCCTTTCTAGACTCAAACGATCAAGAATCGCAATAGGGTTATAATTCTCTGACACCCATTTATGCGGTAAAATCTGTTCAAATAATTGAATGGCATCCTTATTCCAGGACCACCAGAGGTTATTCCCTAACTCCCGTAATGGCTTAAGTGCATCCGGTAACTTTGATTCAACAAATACACGCTTCAACTTAATGGTATTGTCTTGCAATTGCTCTACCATATTTCTTTTTTTTTCCTCTGTAGGCTCACGGCCAGAGCTGTAATGGTTTTCGTTTTTCTCGGGTTTATGTCTATTATAAAACAGTCACCCAATATTCAACATGTCAATTAATGTAACTATTACACTAAGTTAGAAAAATAAATTTTCCCGGAATAATTAGACACAATGAACCATAATTAAATAATTTTAATCGCAATGAATTTCTAGCTGGAAAGGGGGTAACAATCAAGGTGAAAAAGTATTCATTTACTAGAGATTATATTTCACTAAAGCCCCCCAATGATTCCCATTTTCATTAATAATAATCGCTATAACACTCGTTGACAACAAAAAAGTCAATCCTAACCATTAAATTTTGTAACTAAAGATTAATTTAACTTTCGAAATCATTAATCAAAACCATATTTATGAAACATGTTAAAACCATAATTACTACAGCTGTATTCGCACTATTGTGTACTACCACATTTGCTCAGATTAGCATATCTGGTGGTCTAAGCTATGGCCTTGAAATTGAAAAGCTTGGTATTTTTGCGCGTGGTTCCTATGATATAACAGATCAACTTCGAGGAAACGCTACCTTGAATTTCTTTCTTGGAGAAAGTGCAGGCGTAGAAGGTCTTGCTGCAATCAAAACCAGCTTGTGGGCAATCAACCTTGATGGTCACTATTTTTTGTTAGACCAAGATAATTTTTCAGTGTATGCACTAGCTGGCCTGAATATTGCTTCTGTTCGTGTGAAATTTGAAGATAATACAGGCTTCATAGGTAACTTTAACTCCTCAACAACTGACCTTGGTATCAATATTGGTGCTGGTATTGAGTTACCGCTCGAGAAGGTATTTCCGTTTGCTGAATTAAAATACGTCGTTGGTGGCTATGATCAACTGACTATTATGCTGGGTGCTCGCTATCCACTAGGAAACTAGTTACGATCTATTTTTCTAAAGACCCGCCGCAGTTGCCCTTATTTTTCAGGGCAGCTGCTTCGGTTTTCACCTTTTCCATTAGCTATTGATCATTCATATCTAGTTTGTATTTACTCATTATACCTACGCCTTAATCTAAGCCAGTAGCCCCAATATGCGCGGTAGGCATGATTAACCTGATCAGATATAACGGGTGCAAAAGATGATTACCTTTATCTCATTTCTCTACATACCACTGTCTGGTACTTGACCTTAACCTTTTGGTTTTGGATGTACGATACTAAGGGCCACATACGAAAAATTAATGCTATGAAACCATATAGCATTACCCTAACCATTACAAGAATTATACGGATTGGTAACTTCTAACTTATTTATTATCATTGCATTGAATTAAGAATCCATTTTCATTAAATCATTACTTATGCGAATCATACTATTTATTTTAGCACTATGCACGCTTGGTATTTCTCAAGTAAATGCCCAAGAGTATTACAAATCTGCTGTCGGATTACGCTTGGGATATCCGGTTTCAGTCTCTTACAAGACATTTATTAATGAGGATGCAGCTATTGAGGCCTATGTTGGCTTTAGATCATATAGCTATCTTGCTTTTAGTAATTATAGTTCGGTAAGTATTGCTGCAGCTTATCAAATTCACAACCCTATCGATGAGGTTGATGGCCTGCAATGGTACTATGGAGGTGGTGCATCTCTTGTATTTAATAACTATCCTGTTGGTTTAGATGATTTCTCCAGCCTTGCATTCGGCATTTCCGGGTATTTAGGCTTAGATTACAAATTCAGTGATGTACCCGTAGCTGTATCATTAGACTGGGTGCCTACCTTATTTTTGGGTAATACAACTTATAATTCATTCGGTGCTGGTTACGGCTCTTTAGGTGTTCGATATATTTTATCTGAATAGTATAAGGTAAATGTTTTAATACTCTAAAGAAGAGGTCTTTGATATGATAATCAAAGGCCTCTTTTTTATTTGTAGACGTCGAGCATGGTGCCCTTGTGATCCAATACGCCTCCGTTTTCGTAAGAATAATAAAATCACCCGCTTATGAAAACGTTATTCTCAATTATTATTTTTTCAGGTTATTCTATTTTTCTGTTAGCCCAGTCAGGAAATGCTGTTCTGGGAATTGCGACCCACATACTTCATCCTGATGATGCAGACCAACGCGGCTTTGATCAGGCTTACGGGAGTTTGGTACGTACTGTTTTCCCTGAAACAGGAGCCCAATTAGCTGGCCTCCAACCCTTTGATTATATCGTTGGAATTGCCGATCGCCAACTCAACGAAGATCAATCGCTTTCTGAGGTATTAACTGATTACCAACCGGGGCAGCTCGTTACCATCGATTTTTACCGAAAGGGAAAGTTACAAACAACCAATTTACTGCTTAGTGACAACGAGGATGTTAAGCGCGAACATCCATCATCAGAAAATGATCCTTTCCTAGGTATTTTCGCCTCACATGCCGAAGCCAAAGACCCTTTCAACTATGGTGTAGTTATTCGACCTATCCATAACTCAACTGCCGAAGCCATCGGCATAAAGGATGATGCTACCATACTCGAGATTGATGGTATACGCATGTATACTTGGTCAGACCTTACCGCTGCCATTGACAACCGGAAAATTGGTGATCCCATCGAGGTAACTTACTGGCAAGAGGGGCAATCCGTTACCCGCAGTAGGCCCATTAAATCCAGAGCTGCCACACACAATGACCACAGTCGTCCGGAAGGCCCCAAAATCATAACCGCAAAGGAGCCTGATGCACCCGTATCAAACGCACGCATTGAGACTGTTAGCAACTTTCCAGTAATTTCTGCCATCCCTGCGTCCAATCCAGTCGAAACCGAATCGCAAAACGAGCAGACAATGCCATTATCACTAGAAATGAGTAGTGAACCTGTTTTTCAGGAGCTTTCCGTATTTCCTAATCCTAGCGACGGATTGTTCAACATTCAGTTCACTTTGCCCAACCAAGGGAATACCATCGTGCGTGTTTTTGATAGCCGAGGCGCACAGGTATACCTGAACACGCTTGGTCTTTTTTCCGGTACTTTTAGTGATCGAATCGACATCGCTAACAACGTCAAAGGAATATATTTCCTTTCCATACAGCAGGACGACCAACAAATTAGTCGCAAGCTCATTCTTCAATAACCTGACAAACTGATCACCGGGAAGTAGGGTATCTTACTTCCCGGTTTTAATTGCTTTTGCAGCCATGAAATCAACTAATGCAGGAGCAATAAGCTTCATCCACAAACCCAGTTTTGCACGAGCTGTCATAACGACCTCCCGCTTTCTGTGCGCAGTTGCTTTTGAAATGATTTGTGCACATGCTTCAGCAGTCATTGCTTTTTCTTCCTGAGCCGTGCTAGAACCCAACGACTGACCATCTGTTCCAATGGCTCGGGAGCGTACTTCTGACTGAACAAAACCTGGGTAGATCATGGTTACACTCACACCATGATCTCTCATTTCTAACCGCAAAGAATCAAAGAAACCCGCCATCGCGTGTTTGCTGGCGGCATAAACCGAACGGGTCGGCACCCCTGTTTTGCCCGTTAGGCTGGATATACCAACGATGCGCCCTTTGGATGCTTTGAGATGAGGCAAAGCATAAAATGTACAGTACATACTTCCGTAAAAATTGATCTTCATGATCTTATCCATAGCGGAAAGATCATCCAGTTCATCAAATAGAGCGTACATACTAATCCCAGCATTGTTAACCAAGATATCAAGCCTACCAAAAGTCCTAATCGTTTCTTCCACCAGGTGTTTGCATGCTTCCTGCTCCGCAACATCTGTCAAGACAACATGTGCCTGACCACCTCGTGCTTTGCATTCTTTGGCGATATCCGTCAATCGCTTTTCATTTCTTGCGGCTAACACTAATGACGCACCTTGCGATGCCCATGTGTACGCTAGTTCTCTCCCTATACCAGAAGAGGCACCTGTAATGATGCAAACCAAACCTTTAAATACACTCATAACCTTATTTTTTCACCTACCCATCGCAAAAATCGATCGGATAATAAGCCTTTGCTTTCAGGCGACAAAATAAGGAGATAATTGTAATCTCTACTCCTGCCTTTTGAAGAATCCTATAGGATGAATTATCGGATGATAGCTACATCTCCAATAATTACTTCTTCATCAGAACGATAATCATCCTGATATGCAATCAGGATAACATACGTATAAACACCTATTGCAAGTACTTCCCCATTTTTGGTTCCATCCCATTCTACTTCCGGACTATTGGCTGTGAATACCAGATTGCCCCAGCGATCAACAATTTCAATCTGGTAAGACTTTACCTGCAAGCTAGATGGGAAGAAAGGCCTAAACGTACTATTTCCTTCCATCCCATCAGGCGAAAATGCGTTAGGTATATATGACTGAAAACGATAACAGTCTCGAGTAGTAAGCAGGATAGTATCCTCCATGATACACAGGCGGTCTTCCACACGAACACTATAATTACCTGATTCACTAACTTCATATACTGGTCCTGTCAACCCATCTTGCCAAATAATACGATCCCCTCCAACATTCACTTGTAGCCGATAGCCTAAATCTTCACAAAAAGATGTATCCAGACCCAGATTAAGATTAGACTTTTGTTGAACATCCAAGGTGATGAAATCCGTAAAGCTACAGTTATCTAATTCAGCTGTTGCCGTAATCTGCCCTGGCTGGTTGGTAGATATGGTCCGCTCCGACTGCCCCGTACTCCATGTATAAAAGTCTGCCGCAGCACTAATACTGAAGGAGATCATCTGGTCTTCACAAATAATGGTATCCTGACCCAGCTCAAATACTGGGACCGGATTAAATAAAACAGTAAATGCGTCCGACTGGGTGCAACGTCCGACTGATGCCACGACCGAATAGTTCCCATCACTGGATATACTGTAATTACCAGACGTGTTACCATCTTGCCAAGCATAGGTAGCATCAGGTACTGATAACGAAATCGGAAAGATATCACCCTCGCAAAGAATCTGATCCTCAGGTAGTAAATCTGCTGGGAATAAAGGATATATAACATCAACTGTATCCGCAGCAGAGCAGCCGGCAACGGTTACTTCAACATAGTAATTACCCGCTTGATTTACCGAGAGGGTTGCATTCGTCGATCCATCCTGCCAATTATAGGCTCCATTTGGAACGGATACATCTAGTAATAGCGTTTCCGTATCACACAAAAGCGTATCTGCCCCCAATTCGACAACCGGTAAAGGATTGAAGGTTAAGATAGCTTGGTCCGAAGCCGAGCATCCCGCTAATGTTCCAACCACCTCGTAGGTTCCAGTCTGTGTCGCTAGAAAAGAAGCCGCAGTTGATCCATCCTGCCAAACGAAAGTAGTATTGGGAAAAGTAGCATCCAGCATAATGGTTTCCCCAGCACAAACGGTCTGGTCTGGTCCAATATCTATAATAGGTAACCTTCTGAGGGTTAATTCAATATTATCCGAAAATACACAACCGTTACGGGTAGCAGTCAGGGAATATATTCCTGCTTGACCAACCGTTTCGCTTGCTGTTGTGGCACCTGTATTCCACTGGTAGGTCGTGTTGGCGTCAACGGTCCCATCAAATACTATGGATGCATCTTCACAGATTGAGGTGTCCGCACCCAGTTCAAACGTGGGTAATGCGAGGTGATTAACCACATAATCGTCCGTTTCCTCACAACCATTAATAGTAACCGTTACACGATAGGTGCCTGAATCCACGGCCCCAAAGGCTGCGTTAGTCGACCCATCCTGCCAGCGGTATTGTGCCCCTGGTAAGGAAGCGTCAATAATAACAATCTCATTTTCACAAACCGTAGTATCTGGGCCCAAATCAAGATTAATAGGTGCAAAGTAGTCCAGCACTACCGAATCCGAGACCGTACAGGCTTGCCGAATAACCGTAACCCCATAAATACCCGCTTGAGTTACTTCAAACTGGCTACCGGTGCTATTGTCCTGCCAAAGGTAAGATTCCCCTTCCCCTCCAGCGTCTAGTAATAAAGTATCCCCAAAGCAAAGGGTGCGTGGTTGCCCCAAATCCACCAATGGAGGCGTTTGAAAATCAATATTTACCGAATCCGAAGCTATACAATCATTCAGGGATAGTGTAATTTTGTAAGTTCCTTCTTCAGAAACCAGTATAGAGGGCTCTTCAGAACCATCCTGCCATAAAAAAGTGAGTCCTACCAACTCTCTGCTAGGTTCCAACAGGATTTGTTGACCTTCGCATAGCAATGTATCGCTAGGCAGATTAGGGGCAAATGAATCCACTGCCAGAACCTCCACACTATCGCGAATTATACAGCTATTTGAAAAAGTAACCTCCGCCCAAAATACACCGGGCTGATCTATAATGAAAATCGAATCGGTGGACCCGTCATTCCAAAGATACTGTTCACCCACACTCGCGTTATTCGCATCCAAAACAACCGATTGGTTGCTGCACAGTACTTTATCCTCACCCAGAAAACCTTCATTTTCAAATTCACGCCTAGATTCAAAGATCCATCCTGTATTACTGCCTGCAATGTCGGTAGAATGTACCCCAGCCAGAAAATCAGTATCTACACCTGCGGCCCTCTGATCACGCATTTGAACAAAATCAGCTTTTACTATTCCTCCATCCATTCGAATCTCCGACTGTACACCCTGAGACGTACTGGAGAGTTGAACAGGTGTACAGTTATTTCCTATTAGCTGCAGATAATCATTGATGTAGAAAAGGCCGCTACCTTGCAGTTGGTAGGCTTTACCAGCTGCTAGAATAAGGGTATCCATATACATTTCAGAACCATAAATAATACCATCATTCTTGAACTCAACCGCACCAAACCGAGCTGCATCTTGACCATTTTGGTTAATGATGGAGGTTCCTTCCAGATTGGAAAACAACAAATCCACTTCACCTGTAAATGGTGACAATAGTTCTAGCAAGGGCGATGTCGAGGTTGATTCCAATAGTCCCCCTTCTCCCGTAACTGTTATGTTGGATTTGAAAGAAAACCTAAACGTATTAAAATTGGCGTTCTTTCCGGTATAGATCCAATGGCTTCCACCAAAATTCAAGAATTTAGGATTGGCATTATAAGCTGAAAAATCCAGTACTTCCACGTCCTCACCCGCACTGTTAAAGGTTCCAGAGGTGAACTCTAAATAACTGGTCTCTAGATCTGAAGCCAGCGTCCATTCTCCTAACCCATCCAGTTTTAAATTGAATACATTATTTCCAAATAAAGAAATAATTTCCGCAGCTGTATCTGATCGCATTTTGATTCTGTTAATCCCGGTGGTCATATCCTCAGAAAGCTGTATAGAACCAAAACAATTCAAGGAATAGAGCATGAATAATGGCGTACCCGTTACACCGTCCCAGGTCATATCATGACAGTAGTGCTCCAGAAGATCCCCCGCTTCTACTCGATCAAATGCACCCGTAAAAGAGTTGGCATCGAAAATAACATTATCAAGGGGGGTAGGTACACATTGCCCACCAGTTCCACCAGATGTCAATGACCAGTGGGTAGTATCGTCCCACTGACCCGTTCCGTCCACCCAATATAATGTTCGAGGTTCTCGGTTGGTAAATACCCATCCCTCTGTATTGCCCAAATCAACGCCATTTTGATCCGTCATGACCCCTGAACCAATACTGCGTACATCTTCTACAATTAAATTCTCAAGCACATTATCATCTAATGCGTTCAGGTAGGCTATTTCGTCTAGTATGCTTGACTTTATATGTGCCGGGCCGGAACCGCAATCCGATGGTATCACTAGCGTTCTTATGGTAAGGGTATCATTTGACATTAATTGATGCTCCTGAGTAGGAGCCAATTCCGCATAATCAATATGAATATCTCGACCAAAATAAGTCGTAAGACCAGAATATAAGGAATCAATAAATACCCCATCATCCACTGTATTATTATACAGCCCACCCCCACTAAATAATTCAATCCAGTGAAATTTTAGGGCTCCCATATCTGTAACAAAAATACTCCCTGTTACCAAGAATTGCCAGCGAGAAAGTCCTGCATCAAGCGTAAGGTTAGTCGCATTGAATGATGCAAAAGTACCGTAACGTCCACTCTGGCGAATAATCGAATTGGTAAGTTCCAATGTACGTGGAAAAATGGTTTCCGAATAAAAACGATAACACCCTAATAATTGATCATTCGTGTTTAGTGTCCCACTTTGAAAATAGATATCGTTGATAGTTACCAAAGAATCTTGGAGAATCCAACCTCCACTAGCGCTTCTGAAAACCACATCTTTTTCTATTTGTATCCCAGCAGTTGCAATGGTTGCACCTGCTTCGACACTTTCAAAGTAAAGGTCACCAGAAAACCGGTAGTTCAAATTTGGATGAAAGGCCAAATCCCCATAAATATGAATTTGTTTCTCTGATGACCCCAATAAAACAGGCTCCAATGACTGGTCCTCCCAACGCATACCCCGACAATACGCATTCTCTACATTGATCATAACGACCTGCCCTAAAATACGGAACGAGTTGGCATCAAATACAACATCATCACCAGCGGTAGGAACACAAGCCCCTCCTGCACCACCACTTGTAAACGACCAGTTGGCTGGATCATCCCACATTCCAGTTCCACCAACCCAGAAAAGTTCATCACTTGTTTTAGGTATTATCGTCCAACCCGTGGTATTGCCCAAATCCACCCCCTCTGCCACATCAAAAGATACATTGGTGCCGTTAGCATTAGCCGAAATGTCTTTTAGAGACACAAAACTTGCATTGATAGCACCACTCCCATCACCCGTGTAAAGCATATTTGCAAGTATACCTGCCTCCGAAGCAAACATACTAATCGGATTGGAACAGTCCCCCACAGCTGTCAAACTCGATATAGAGAAATTACCGCCCGATTCGAATGTATAGGTTCTGCCCGGCCCCAAGGTCAGTTCACCAAAATCAACAGGAGAATCGAAACGCCCATTATTAGAAAAAGAAACACGATCAAAAACCAACGTATTATCATATCTTTCCCTGATGTGCCCTAGTCCTAGAGGACTCTCAAATGCCAGACTCCCCATCTCAAGACTAATTTCGCTGGTTTCCACGTAAAAAGTAGGGTTAGGACCAGAAAAGCGGAATGTAGTATTGGTGTTCTGGCTATTCTGCCCCCCTAACAACATATCAACCGTCAGTATGAGCTGATTCGAACGATCCCTGAAATCCGAACCCGTTAATATGATCTCTGAATCACTGCCATCGAAAAATTGGCCATTCCCGGTACTTTCAACGTGCAGTAGAGCTGTA
>JABSSK010000109.1:0-3151 GCA_013214265.1 Saprospiraceae bacterium
ATGGCCATTCAGATATTGTTTGTTCCCTATATGATTTAACGGGGGGACGTGGTGTACATGCTTTTGTAGATGCCACTGGTTTACCAGCTGTGGTGCAGTCGTCTATCCAGGCCATTGCACCTGGTGGCGAATGCATACTACTGGGTACGCCGCGAGGTCAGTTTGAGGGTGATATGGTACCTCTTCTTCGTTCGATACATCTGGCTAGCAGAAATATACAATTCAAGGGTGCCCACTAGTGGATTTTCCCCAGATATCGGTCTCAAACGAAGGATAGTCAGGTCTCAATTGAACAAAATAACGAGAAGCTCTTACGGTTTTTTGCGGAAGATAAATTGAAAACAAAGCCCTTACTAACGCACGTAGTCAGGCCAGAAGAAGCACCTAAAGCGTATGAAGCCCTTCGGAGTCGCGATGAGCGATTCTTTGGGGTAGTCATCGACTGGTCATAGCTTTAAAAAATTAGAAAGACATGGTAACAACAGCTGATCCGAAAACAGAAGTACTGGCAGCAGAGGACAAAGTTTCGCTGTGGCGAAAAATACTTTATGGAAGTGGATGTTTTGCAGATATGACCTTTCAATGGACATTAATTGCTTTTGCTTTACCCATTTTTAATATGGAGTTGGGTTATAGCCCGGCAATTATCGGATTGGTACTGGCAATTACGCGGATTTGGGATGCGGTGACCGATCCTTTAATGGGTTCTATATCTGATAATGCGCGTACCCGTTTTGGTCGTCGCCGGCCATTTATTGGTATCGGTGCTATTTTGGCGGGCTTATTTTTTATCAGTTTGTGGTTTATTCCTCCAGGGTTGAGTAATGGGGTGTTTATTGTATATTTTACTATCGCATCCATTCTATTTTATACCTCATTTACAATTTTCTCAGTTCCGCTTTATGCGATGGGGTATGAAATGTCGGCTGATTATCACGAACGAACCAAAATAATGGGAGTTCGGATTTTTGCTAATTCCTTAAATGGGATCATATTATTTCCTTGGTTCTTGTTATTAGTTCAGTCTTCGTTTTGGGCTAACCCCATTGAGGGCATCCGGATGGTTGGTTTGGGAATAGGGGTTGTGATGATTATACTAGGCTTGATTCCGGCCCTTACGCTGAAAGAGAAGGTGAAAAACTATGTAGATAAGCAAGAACGGGTTTCCGTTTTTAAAAGCTTGAAGTTCACGTTTACGTGTAAACCATTCGTCTATTTGGTTCTGGCATTTTTTGCAGCACTATTTGCTTACAATACGGTTGCTTCCACTTATGTATATCCACTGCGATACTTCGTTTGTGCCGGTGATGCAGAATTGTATTCTTTCTGGTTTGGATGGATTGAAGCCTCACACCATATTGCCACATTGGCCATGCTTGCACCTTTGGCTTTTTTGTCCAGAAAAATAGGGAAGCGAATGGCTGCTACAATTGCTCCGATCTTTCTGATAATCGGTTCTATTACCTATTTATTTTGTTTTGTGCCCGGTATGCCATGGCTGGTGCTCATACCAAGGGTACTGATTGCCATGGGTATAGCAGGACTTTTTGTGCTGGTGCCTTCCATGATTGCCGATGTGGTTGATTATGACGAAAGGCTTACAGGTACACGTCGGGAGGGTATGTTTGGTGCAGTTCATTTTTGGGTTCTGAAACTGGCTTTAGCCTTTGCACTCGGATTAACAGGAGTTCTGGTGAATGCAACAGGGTTTGATGTGGCTTTAGGCGTGAATCAGCCAGCTAATACGATGAATACCATGATTTTATTATTGGGTGTAGTACCAACGATTGGAGCTGTAGTAGCTATGGTTTTAATTGGTCGCTATCAGCTTACAGAAGGTAAAATGCAAACTATTCGTGCTGAATTGGAAGCACGTCGTGGGGTCGATTAACCAATTGAAATACGTAGTATATATGTTTGTCTATATAGGAACATACACGAATGGTGATAGTCAAAGTGAAGGCATTTATGTTTATGACTTTGACAAAAGGGACGGTAGCCTGCACAAGAAGGATGTCGTGAAAGGTATTTCTAATCCTTCCTTTCAGGTGGTTGCTGATCATGCACATAACTTGTACTCCGTATCGGAAGTGTTTGATGCTGATGGTGTTTCTGGAGGGCGTATCGCCGCTTTCTCGATAGACTATACAACAGGGTGCTTACGCCTTTTAAATACGCAATCAACAGTAGGAGGATGCCCGTGTCACGTTGCGATTGATCAAACGGGTCGGTATATTTTTATTTCTAATTATATGGGGGGTAGTTTAGTTATGTACCCCATTGAGGGGACAGGACAAGTGGGGGAATTGACCGAAATGATTCAGCATGAAGGAGGTGCCGAAGTCAATCTTCAAAGGCAGGAGGCACCTCACATTCATTCGGTTATAATGGCACCGGATAATGCATTTGTCTTGGCTGCTGATTTGGGTAAGGATGAAGTAATTAGTTATCGCTTTGATGCAGGGAAGGGTTGTTTATCATTTAGCTACCGGTTGTTGGTCAGCCCCGGAGCGGGACCGAGGCACATGGCTTTTCACCCCAATACAAAGTGGTTGTTTTTAGTTAATGAGTTGAATAGTACGATTCAGTCTTATCGATACCATCAGGGAACGGGTCGACTGGATTTGATATCATCCATCAACAGTTTACCTCCTGAATTTAACGGAAATAATATTGCAGCGGATATTCACCTGCATCCGAATGGCCAGTTTTTGTACGTGAGCAACCGCGGGCATGATAGTCTGGCTATCTGTTCTATCGACTCGTGCACAGGTACCCTTACACTATTAGGCCATAAATCGAGTGGTGGAAGTCATCCCAGAAGTTTTGGTATTGATCCTGCAGGCCGATTTATGCTGGTAGCCAATAAGGATTCTAACCAAGTTAGTACGTTTGAAATCGACGCACAATCTGGTATGCTTTCAGATACTGGTCAATGTACGGATGTTCCTGAGCCCGTTTGCATTACATTTTTTAAAAGCAAAAAAATTTAAGGCCCCCTGGCTTCAGGTGGTTCCAATTATTAGAAAGGTTGATATTATGAAATATATTAATTGGCTTGTTTGGATTTTCGCACTTATTGCTTCTGGATATTTATGATTGTAGTAGCATAGACCCGTATAATAGCATTGCATAGACCCGTATAATAGCA
>JABSSK010000109.1:3161-13037 GCA_013214265.1 Saprospiraceae bacterium
GCAGGAGGACTACTGGCCAGAAATAGGGCCGGGGATTAATCTTGACTTTACCACTACCGAAGTGAATAAGGTGGGTTATGATCCGGGTTTCTACGATGCTTTTAAGCATGCTGGGTTCAAAAGTATTCGTTTTTTTGCTAAGCATGGTCAGAGCCCTGAGGTATACAAACAAGCTATTGATGATGCATTGAATCGGGATTTGACCGTCGTACTCACTGTTTTTTCTGCAAAAACCAATGGTAAGCAGGACTTTGTTGACTTTTGGCGTGATTATGCAGCTTTCTATCAAATGTATCCTAAAGAGTTAGTTTTTGAAGTAATGAATGAGCCTGAGATGGCTGGTCATCCGGGGGCACAGAAAAATGAATACGGCGGTTATATTTGGTCGGATCCCGACTCTAAGGCGGTTATGGATTGGATAGGCGAAGCAGTCGTGGCCATTCGGGAATACAGTCCTAAGCGTGTTATTGCCATTGGTGGCACTGGGCATAATAATGTGGAATATATTAAGTACGTAAGCCCAGAATTTCTGACCTACCGCCTTCCTGATGGTACCGGTTTTGCCGATGATGAAAACATCTGGGGAGTGTTTCATCACTATCGCCCCACGGCTTGGTCACACAGTGCGCAATAAACCACCTTGAACGATGAGAATCCAAACTGGAAGGAAGAAGTCGTATGGCATCTTGATGAAGCCATTGAGTGGGCAAAAAAACATAATAAGAAAGTGCTACTATCCGAGTGGGGTACTCGCATGTACAATAATAAAGCAGACATGAAGATTTACTTCCAATACATGGTCGAAGAAATGGCCAAGCGGGAGATTGACTGGATGTATTATTGTGGCGTATTTAATAATGCTTGGCCTTTCGCCCTTTATTCATCTGAAAAAGGATGGGATGAATCAGCCGAATTAGTGGAAGCGCTTACGGGCATTTATCCAACAATGGTACCACCAACCTCACAAATTAATAATTCGGAATTTGATATGGATATCGACCACTGGTATGCTACGGAGCAGGTTACCATTGGTACAGCTGATGGCGCGGGTGTTAATGGGTCTCGTGCAATGCGGTGTATGGTCGCTTTTGTGAAGCCCGATGTACCTTCCGTATGGCAACAGTCACCACCTAACTGGAAATGGAGGCAGAAAGGGGGGATGCTACAGTTACGTCAGGGGAATACCTATACCATTTCATTTTATGCGAAAGCAGGTGTTAACCAAACTACGTTAAGGGTCCAGTTAGGAAGTGCTCCTGATAATGATGATATATTCTGGACTTCTCAAGGTGTAGATATCAATACTACTCTTACTAAATACGAATTCACATATACCCATACGGAGGCAACAGCTGAAGATGTAAGGTTCTCTTTTCTGTTTACAGAGCGTCACAGTGAAATTATCCTGGATGATGTCAAAGTACGCGGGGCACGACCCATCGTAGAGCAGCCGGAATCCGGTCTAGGAAATAGCAATACAGGTGGAAATTGACAAGCAGGAGGTAAAGCTCTAAAGCTTAAAATAAAAGATAAAAAATAGTAAAAGACTATGACACACGTAAGAAATTTTGGCGTGCAAAGTTACTGCTTACGAGAAGTAAATCGCAATGAAGACGTTGCTGACAAGGTGCTGGAAATGGGGTTATCATCCATTGAGATTTGTGGGGTCCATGCTGATTTCAATAACCTTGAGGAATGGCGTAAGATCGTTGGGATTTACACAGAAAAAGGTGTTTCAATCTCTTCGCTTGGGGTTCAGACATTCATCGGTGAGGAGCGGGAGCGCGAATGGTTTGAGTGTGCCCGTGTTGCGGGAGCAAAGCATATATCGGCTCATTTTCGTGTCGATTCCTTTCATCAAGCTATTCCTAAAGTCAAGCAGTGGTGTGAAGAGTTTGGCATCAGGGTAGGCTTGCATTGTCATGGTGGATATAAGTTTGGAGGTTCACCAGATGTGATTGACCATTTGCTGGATATAGGAGGGCCATACATTGGCCTTTGTTTGGATACTGCTTGGGCTATGCAGATTGGACCTACGCACGGTAACCCTTTGGATTGGGTAGCCAGATATGCAGGTCGAATTTATGGTGTGCATTACAAAGACTTTGTTTTTGATAAAAGAGCCATGTGGAGCGATGTGGTGGTTGGAAGAGGAAACCTGCCACTCAAAAGGTTTGTGGACGCATTGGAAAAAACAGGTTTTGACGGGATGGCAGTTATTGAATACGAGGCTGATCCCGATAACCCGGTGCCTGCACTCAAAGCTTGTGTTCGCAGTATGCGAGAAGCTATTGGGCAGGAGGATATCAGTTTAATATAGTAATGTACAAAGTGGAAAGAGCATGAAAATTACGGATCTCAAATGTGCGATTATAGGTGGTCAACCAACCATTCGTCTAGCAACGAACGAAGGGTTAAGTGGCTACGGTCAGATCGAATGGTTCAAGCCATTCATCAAATCGCATGTATTGCTTTTAAAAGAAAAGGTGGTAGGTGAAGATCCAAGAAATGTAGAGCAGGTGATGCTAAAAATTCGGAGCTGGGGAGGCTTCAAGCCTTGGGGAAGTGCAGTTAGTGGTATCGAAATGGCCCTGTGGGACCTAGCGGGTAAGGCGGCGGGTTTACCTCTTTACAGATTATTAGGTGGAAAAATAAGGGATCGGGTTCGGGTTTATGTTAGTGGTAGCCGATCGGATTTGCATACCTCATATGAAATTACACCCGACAAGATTTCTAAGCATCTGGAAGCAGCTGTTGCGGATTCAGCAGGATTCTCGATTATCAAATATGGTATTGGTTTCCATTCTCCGATGCCCTTTGAGTTGGCAGGCTTTTTTATGGGCGATGCTCGACCGGGGCCTCCACACCTGAATCAGGGCATGCTAACCGAACAAGGTTTTCAGCATTGCTTGAATTGTGTGGAAGCTATGGTTGATACACTGGACGGAAAAGCACATCTGGCACTAGATTGTGGTCCGGGATGGGCTTTATCTGATGCTATTCGCTTCGGGCGGGCGCTGGAGAAATATCCAATCCTTTGGCTCGAAGACTTATTAACGGGTGATCGTAGCTCGCATGTAGGCGTTGCAGAATATAAAGAGCTTACCCAGGCAACAACAACCCCTATCCATACAGGGGAGCAAATATATCTTCGCCAGGGTTTTCGCGACCTCATTGCCAATAGGGCGATACGGATTATCGGGCCAGATCCTATGGACGTAGGTGGACTGGCTGAATTGAAATGGATCGCTGAGTACGCTCAACTATTTGGCGTTCAGATCGCGCCACACGGGGTATTTAATGGGGTATTGGGGATGGCTGCAATGGTACAGGTGAGCGCTACGCTACCGGACAACCTGATTGCTTTTGAATACTGTAAGCCACCAACGGAATGGTGGCCTGATATAGTTGATGGGATGCCTGACAATCTGGTAGTAGATGGCCATATCGAGGTTTGGGATAGCCCGGGTATAGGTGCGACGCTCAATGAAGAAAAAACCAAGCCATACTTACAGCCGGAAGATCAGGATTTTTTCAATTAAAAAGGGTTAAAAACTAACTGTTAATGACATTACATTTCCATATCATTAGTATACTCTGCTGGGATTTTGCCGCTACTTCAGTACAGGCGTCGGATACCCTACCCAATGTTCTTTTCATTATCGTAGATGACTTGGGGTGGGCTGATGTGGGCATCTATGGAAGTGACTTTTACGAGACGCCTAATATCGATCAACTAGCAACGCAGGGAATGCGGTTTACGGATGCTTATGTAGCTTCTCCGATGTGCAGCCCAACCCGTGCCAGCATTTTGACAGGCAAGCATCCAGCTCGATTACAAATGACCAACTGGATTGGTGCTCCTCAGCCTGATGCATACCCCTGGAATACCGTCTTACGTAGTGCTGCTTACAAAGAGGTATTGGATTTGGAAGAATATACCCTCGCAGAATCTCTTCAGAGTTCGGGTTATCAAACCCACTTCGTAGGAAAGTGGCACCTGGGTAAACCAGCGCAATACTGGCCTGAACATCAAGGATTTGATACGAATATAGCAGGATGTGCCTGGGGTGCACCTATTGGTGGGGATAAATTTTTCTCGCCTTATGGTAATCCGAGATTAAAAGACGGACCTGCCGGGGAGCATCTGCCTGACCGCTTAGCTAAAGAAACCATTAAACGGATGGAAAAGGCAGGAGATAAGCCTTTCTTTATGCTGCTTTCGTTTTATTCTGTTCATAGCCCGTGGATTGCTCGGGAGGACCTCACACGCAAATACGAACAAAAGCATAGTCCCCCTGATAAGTGGCGCCAAGAACGCTTTATTCGGTTTGCTGAAACCCAGAACAATGCTGTTTATGCGGCCATGATCGAGGCTATGGATATTGCCATCGGAGACGTCCTGACACGTCTGGATGAGCTCGGACTGGCTCAGAATACCATTGTCGTTTTCGTTTCTGATAATGGTGGGGCGAGTGAGGTTACTTCGAATGCGCCCCTGCGTGCTGGAAAATGCTTTCTCTATGAAGGGGGGATTCGCGTCCCTTTAATTGTTCGTTGGCCTGAGCATATTCAGGCAGGAAGTGTAACAAATAAGCCTGTCTCAAGTACTGATTTTTATCCTACAATCCTGGAATTAGCAGGGCTACCGCTTGAGGAAGGTAATCATGTTGATGCGAATAGTTTTGCTGGGCTTTTACGTGGAAAAGGCGGTGGGAGGGAAACCATTTTTTGGCATTATCCTCATTATGAAGGAGGGTTTGAGCCTGCTTCTGCTATCCGTCATAAAAAGTGGAAACTGATCGAATTTTACGAAGAATCCAAGGTAGAGTTATACGACCTGTTGAAGGATATCGGTGAGCATAATAATGTAGCTATAGATTATCCGAAGGTTACACAAGCATTACAGAAAAAACTTCATAGCTGGCGAGAGAAAGTTGGTGCTGCAGCACCAACAGCCAATCCTAATTTCGACCCATTTAAAACCCAAAATTATCGAGTGGATTACCAATCTGCTTTTCAAGGTGTCAACCAATTTGAAGCCAGAAACCAATGAAAATGAATAAGGAAATATTTTTAGTATTACTGATCGTGTGTGGATTTTCATCGGGGGTATTGCTACGAGGGCAGGCACCCAACGTAATAATCGTACTAACGGATGATCAGGGGTATGGAGATTTTTCAATCCATGGCAACCCGGTTATTCAAACCCCAAACATTGATACACTGGGATACGGAAGTGTACGCTTTACGGACTTCCATGTTGCGCCCATGTGTACACCTACACGAAGTCAGTTGCTTACGGGAACAGATGCTATGAGAAACGGAGCAATCAATGTAAGTAGTGGCCGAAGCTTGGTTGATCCAGCCTTGAAAACTATCGCTGACGTATTTAAAGAGGCTGGGTACGCTACGGGTATATTTGGGAAATGGCATTTGGGCGATAATTATCCTTTTCGTCCAGAGGACCGCGGGTTTGATGAAGCAATCTGGTTTCCTTCTTCTCATTTGAATAGTGTTGCTGATTATTGGGATAATGATTATTTCGATGACTTTTATAACCATAATGGCCGGCGAGAACGCTTCAACGGCTATTGCACAGATGTGTTTTTTGCGGAAGCTATGTATTGGATGAAAAAGCAAATTTCAGCATCTCAATCTTTCTTCACCTTTTTACCCCTCAATGCGGCACACTGGCCTCCTTACGTGCCCGACAAATACCGTGGCCCAGCCCGGACTGCTTTACAGAATAGCCCTGAAGTACGAGACAAATTGTCGCATGCTAGCATGAATCCATACTATGGTGATGATATTATGGAGGCTATGGTCACTTTTTTGGCTATGGGGTTGAATATTGACGAAAATGTCGGGAAGCTTATGCATTTTCTCGAAGCTGAAAATGTGCTCGATAATACAATTGTGGTTTTCTTTACCGATAACGGTAGCTCTTTTGGTCGCCATTATTATAATGCAGGTATGAAAGGTGGTAAACAGGAACTCTTCGAGGGTGGACACCGAGTACCCCTTTTCATAAAAGGCCCAGAAGCTATTATTGGGCAACCCGGCATAGTGGATGATTTATGCCATGTACAAGACTTATTTCCAACCTTAGTTTCGGCTGCAGGTATTGATCGATTACCCCACAAAATGGACGGTGTTGACTTGCTGCCTCGCATGCGCCAGGAAGTTGATGCGCTGAATGACCGTATGTTAGTTGTCAATTTTACAAAGACTCCGACGAACGTTTCTTTTCCAGAAGAGGACGGACCACATAATATTGCTGTTCCTAAAAAGGATAATGGAGGTGTTTTATGGAATCATTGGCGTTTTTTGGAAAATGAATCACTCTATAATATTTCGGATGATCCGCATCAGGATAACAATATAGCTGCGGACTACCCTGAGGTGGTCTCTGCGATGCGTGATCACCTTAATTCCTGGTGGGAAAACGTTGCAGTTGCGGGCAATAAAATACATCGGATTATTATAGGATCCCCTCATGAGAATCCCACGATGTTATCGGCTTGTGACTGGTACAATATTTTTGTTGATATGCAAAAGCAGGTGCGTCGTGGTGCTTCTAAGAGTGGGTATTGGCACGTTGAAGTTGACCAGCCGGGCATTTATGAATTTGAACTCCGACGCTGGCCCATAGAGTCAGGTTACCGTTTGAATGATGCCATTCCGCCAACTGTGGTAACCGACGGGGTTTTGATTCCGGGGAAAGCCTTCAGTATTGCTTCGGCCGATCTGTCTATCGGTTCGCATAGGTGGGCCTCGGAGGTAGGCCCAAACGATAAATCTGTTCGATTTGTGGTTGAACTTGAGGCGGGGGAAACCTCTATACTAACTAATTTTTATGACGAGAGCGGCAACCGGATTAGCGGTGCCTATTTTCTCTATGTCCGCCACAGGACGACAAAATATACAAATGGTGATGAATAAAATGAAATGGAATAATAAAGGCGTAAGCCATAAAGGTAGGATATGGGTGCTAGCCTACAGTATTGTATTGGTTTTGGTTTCTTGTGATGGCTATGGTCAAATGGATGAAAAAGCCCAGGTTCCGAGGCAAAATGCAGCGGTATTTGACAAGCTAAATAAAGGTTTGAATATGGATACCTCGACACCTA
The DNA here is from genome assembly GCA_013214265.1 of Saprospiraceae bacterium. Classification (GTDB taxonomy): domain Bacteria; phylum Bacteroidota; class Bacteroidia; order Chitinophagales; family Saprospiraceae; genus DT-110. The sequence continues at coordinate 10,295 of JABSSK010000109.1, forward strand.
GGCGCGGGGTATGGCCCAAGATTCAGCATGACGAAAGTCATTTTGAAGCAGCAGCGGATGCCGGGTTTCAGTCTGTACGTGTTTTTTTACCCTTTGCGGCTGATCGGGAGGGTACAGAGCAGCAGATTCGGGAGGCTCTGAAATATGATCTGGCGATTGTGATTTGTATGTGGGGTTCCAGAGATTGGGTGAATAACCCTGAGCAGGGTGCCCGTGAGATTGCCCAAAAATGGGGAACGTTAGCGCGTGCCTGGAAAAATTATCCTGAGGATGTGGTTTTTGAAATCCTAAATGAGCCTGAGGGTATTCAATTTAAAAGTGCGTCGGATGCTGCAGCTGTTATGAAACTGTACAATGCAGCTGTTCAGGCTATTCGCGACGTTGACGAGGACCGGCCTATTCTGATTGGTTCTCCCGGGTATAATGATTCGGAGTTCTTAGACCCTTATGTGACGGATGAATACTTGACTTATGAGTTTGGGGGAGGCACTGGTTTCTATGAAGATGGTAAAACTGGAGTAGCTATTCACTTTTATGCACCCAAACACAAAGACGGTTTAAATTTTGCTATGTGGACTACACCGCTCGGGAGTGATGAGGCCAGGTGGAAAACACCAATCACTAACGAGATTAACCATGCGGTGGAATGGCGGGAAAAGATTGACGCTAACATTCCCATTGTCACTACAGAATGGGGGTGCTGGTTATTTCCTGACCGGTCGGAGGCGGACTTGGAAGCTTGGTTAAATCACCATATGAATTTATTTACTACCCATAAAATTGGGCAGATGTGGTACACTGGTTTTCAGAACAATCAGCGTTCGTTCGGGGTATTCGATTCGGAATTTGGATGGAATACGACTGTTTTGTCCAGTATTACGGGGCAGCTACCTTCGAAAAATATACCTGTTTCTCAGGTGATAAATGGGGAGTTTTTCAAGCCTGATTTGGCATGGAAAGTAAGCAACCCGTTGTTGGTAAAAGATTTTGTGTTTGGCCAAGCCGCTTACAGCGGCACTTCAATGCTTAAGTTGGATATCCCAGCCAATGATGGTGGCCAGCTTTTCCTGCAAACGTATAGTGGTGAAAATGGATATATCGGGGCGCCTGGCCGGTCATTGATTCATCTGGTTACAGGGCAAACGTATCGCTTACGCTTTATTGGAGGTAGTGAAAGCGGAAAGGCATTGACTCGCCTTGTGCTTCGCGATGTGGCTTCCATGAAGGAGTTGTATTCCAGTACGGAAGACTTAGGTACGCTGATTACCCTACCAATTGGAGGCCAACAATTTGAGTTTTTGTATACCCATAATTCAGAGACGGTTATGGATGCCAGATTGGAGTTTGACTTTCAGGGGGGTGAGCAGACTGTTTTTTTAGATCAAGTGGATTTAATCCGTCAGTAATAACATTAAACACCAACTAAGATGAAGAAAATTCTAGTCACTGGGGGTACGGGCGATGTAGGAACATCACTTTGTGGGGTGCTCAAGGGGTTGGGATATGATGATTGTTCTTCAAGTCGTAGGCAACCAGAAAATTGGGATTATCCCCATCATGTTTTTGATATAACGGATATGGAGGCCTTTAAGAAGGCGCTCGAAGGGGTTACTGTACTGATACATCTGGCCGGTCAGCGAGAGCCCGGGGCTGGGTTTGATGAATTAATCGGGCCCAATATTCGTGGTGCTTATACTGCCTTTGAGGCAGCAAAAGAGGTAGGTGTTTCACGGGTAATTTTTGCTAGTAGTGTGAATGTGTCAAATGGTGAGTTGCTCGAAGACCCCGTATCAGAAGAAGTAATCAATCCGTCCAGCCTTTACGGGTGCTCTAAGGTGTTTGGGGAGTCACTGGCTCGTTTTTACAGTCAAGCATACAATATGGTGTGTTTTTGTTTGCGGATGGGGTGGACCCTTCCGCTGGCTGATTCTGCGAAAATGCTCGCTGATCCCCCGATGGATCCGAAAATGGCAAAGCGGTTATACCTAAGTGTAGAGGACTTTACCCAAATGGTCCATTTACTGATGGAGGCTCCGGATGATTTGAAGTTTGGGGTTTTTAATGTGCTTTCTGACAATAGAGAAAAAATATTAGATATCTCGAAAGCTAGGTCAGTGCTTGGTTATTCACCTAAGCATGATGCTTTTGAATTAATAGAAACTATGATACGAACTACATAGTGATTCTGGTACAGAGGGTGTTGAATTCATTTCTTAGCTGAGCACCTTCTATCAAATCCTGCTACTGGAAAAGTGATCATTAGGAACTTGATGGTAGCACATATTTATAACTAACCATTCTATGAAAAGTAAAATGATTATTGTATGAAAACGAATATGAAACTTTTATTTCGCGGACTAAGTCTGCTGCTAGGCCTCATGTTGATGGCGCCTGCAGCATTTGCTCAGCAAAGTGTTACAGGCACTGTTGCTGATACAAACGGAGAACCATTAATAGGGGTTACGGTCCAGGTAGTGGGCGCAACCACCGGAGCAGTTACTAATATTGATGGGAAATACATGATTAATGCTCCTGAGGATGGAGAAATTCGCTTTTCTTATACGGGGATGAAAACCTTAGTTGAAGCAGTAAGTGGCCGTTCTAACATTGATATTACAATGGATAGGTGTGTGTGTTGTGTATTTATTTTTGTGTGTTGTGCATATATGTGTGTGTGTTGTGCATATATGTGTGTGTGTTGTGCATATATGTACATATGCACATATACATACACACATACACA
>JABSSK010000011.1 GCA_013214265.1 Saprospiraceae bacterium
AAATTTTTTAAAATATTAAAAAATTTTCATTTTACAGAAAAAATATATTTTTTAAAATATTTTTTTTCTTGTTTTGGCTCTAAAATGGTAATTTTTTAAAAAAAAATTTCAAATTTGAAATCTGTATACTCATAGCTTTCAATAGCCGTATTAACCGTTGGAAGCCAAGGGAAGTCAATAGGTTTTTTTCCTCCAAAACCAGCGAGCGTTACGGTATGGCATGTATAGTTGTTCTCTAGCTGATTGACTACAGGGTCCCAGCTTTTACCAGGAACGGAAAAGCCAGGAATAAAAAGAATAGGGGCTCCCTGACCCGTTACTTTTACGTGAATGGGTGGATTGATTTCTTGTGCCTGCGCCGAATAACTAAGAAGGAGTGTAAAAAATAATAAGACTGTTTTCATAATCTCTATATCTAATTTTTGCTTTAGATGCAGAAATCAAAAAATGTTACGTCCTTATGGGTTTTTTTCCATTTAGGATAGATTTTCTTGAGTAAGCTAGTAGTATGATAGCCGCTCATAATGTCCTGCAGCCCCCTATGATGGCTATTTTTCAGGAAAGTTTTAGGCTATAAGTTTGGTGATTCATTTCTTTTTACGTTTGGTAGTCATTTGAAGTATTTAACCGAACCAGGATATCATCTGACTGGACGGAATGCTCCTGATAAATCCCATTTTTGGAAAACTGTGGGTGACTTAAAGGAACCATTTGTTGAGTTATGATTATTAGGTTTTGCTAATCTTAGCTGCCTCAGTTGAATCTGTGCTGAGGTGGGGCTGTCCTAATTGAATGGGTAATCGTTAAGGCCTAGTATTGGTATAACCAATACGATATTTCACAAAGAATCTTGTAGTAATGGGCGTAACTAGTTGTCTTGATTATTTACTTCATTCGGCTTGCAGGGTTTAAAGTTAGAGGTATGCATACATTGTTTGCACTAAGGCATGGTTACGCTTTAGCTTTAATAATTATGCTGTACTGGAAGTATGGGTTAAGCTTATTGGTTATCAGGAATGGTTTTTTTCAGTTGAATAGCATACGGACGTCCATAATACTGCCTTTGCGCAGCTGCCAGATGTACAATTGTTCCTGTCATTGTTGTTCCCTCTTTAAAAAGCTTTAATGAAAACAGATGTTGAAGATTTTTTCTCTTATCGGAAGCTGGTAGTTCGCCTGTTCCAGTTCCTATGAAAGAGTCTTTATGGACTGCCCCAAAAAGTAGTCTATTGTGAACGGGAAGAGGCTGGTAGTCTGTTAAGAATGATTGATAGCCTTGGTCCATGTAGTTGAAATCTATTGTTTGGTCGTCTATGGTTATGATTATTGGTATTTCTTTTTGATTTATACGCATTGTACCTGCCCATTTCCCCCAAAAAGTTGTATCCGTATAAGTAGATTCATATGCTGCGATTTCATTAATTGGAGTAGGTTGATAGTTATCGATCAGTTCGGTAACAATTATATCTGAAAGTAACCTGCAAGCCTTGGGGTTATGGGTATTAGTAAGTAAGGCGATTGCTATATTTTGGTTTGGATAAAGTTTCAAAATGGTACTTGCCCCTATCATTCCACCTTCATGCCAGACTACTTTTTTACCATTATCATCAGGCATTATATACCAGCCTAATCCGTAATAAGTGTCTTGATAATAATGGAATAGGGTACCTTTTTCTTGGTATACCTGCATATTGTGAATCGTGGGCGCTTCGAGGAAACCTTCATAATGGGACTGTAGGTGAAGCGATGCGAACTGCATCAGGTCATGGATACTAGCTGCTACATTTCCTGCACCTATGGTGTTGTTCCAGATAAAAGGTAGGGGGTTCAATTTGTGATCATATTTTTTGGCTACTCTTTCGTCTTTATCTGTTGGCTGCTCCATGACGAATGTGTTATGCATGCGGAGTTTGGGAAGGATATTTTTTTGTAGGTGTTGTGCAAACGACTCAGAGGTAACTTTCGAAATAATATGGCTAAGTAATCCATAGCCGATATTGGAATATTCACAAACTTTACCAGGTTCGTGAAATTGTATTCCGTATTTATCCCATGCTTCCGTAAAGGAAGTAGGGATGGTGTTTTCATCTTCGTAGTACATATCGAAATAGGTACCTAGCCCTGCCGTATGATTCAGTACCTGTTTAATGGAAGGATCTTGAAAAGTAGGGTCCACCTTTTTTAATGGTACATATTTGGTAATGGGTTCATACATATCAATTATTCCTTCACTATGGAGTTTCATTATTACGGTTGCGGTGATTGGCTTTGATAGGGAAGCTAATTGATAGGGTGTATGAATGGTGGTTTTTACTTCTCCTTCCAGATCTGAGTATCCAAAAGCTTTTTCATAGATGATTTCACCGTCTTTTAGGATGCCTACAGCCAAAGAGGGTAACATATGGTTGGTGATGAGAGAGTCAATAGTTGTTTCGATGTGATTAAAGTTTTGTCCAGAACTCTGATTAGCCAGCAATACAATCAGACAGATGGAAAGGAGAGCTGTTTTTTTCATTGATTTTTTTGAAGTAAATCTCAACAGCTCGGGGTCTTTAATCGTCCTAGAACGTGTTTTAGGACTTATTCTGTACGAATTGCTTTTTGAACTGTTGAGGAGTAAGTCCTGTGCTAGATTTGAACACTAAATTGAATGAAGATTTGGAACCGAAACCACTTTCTAGTGCTATTCCGAGTAAACTTAAATGTGCATATTTCTCATTTTGTATGTTTTCTTTAAATGCAGCTACGCGATAATTATTCACAAACTCGTGAAAACTGAGGTGGAGACAATTATTTAATGCTTTCGATATTTTCTTCTGAGGAAAGCCGGTTTTTTTAGATAAAGAAGATAGGGACAGGTTGTGATCTAGGTAGTGTTTTTCTGTCCGCATTTGCTCTTGCAAGGCCTTGGCTGTTGCCTGTAACTCAGAAGCTGTGAAGGTGGTGATCGGATTTTGAGTATTAAGAAACCCTTCGGTATTAATAGGTATTGTCAAATAGCCTTTAAACCCGATCCAGTATGTGATAATTGACAAAATCAAGAATCCCATATTAAAATAATAAGACCTCAGCGCTTCATCGAAAAAGACAATATCGATGATTCGAATTGGAATCCAGATCAAGCAGAATGACAAGTAGATTATTATAGGCTTTTCCAGCCATGTCAGTTTTTTGTTCTCCAGGTTTGAGAAGTTATTGCGAAGCCAATTTTTATAGGTAGTAAGTACAGAAAAGGTTAGATAGAGATATATGGTTAGCACAATTAGGCTACCCCATTGAATCGCTTGATATATCAAATTTTCAGGGGTTGTAATATTGTCTGATAAAGGAATAGCTCCATTTCGGAATAGAGGGGATCGATAGTACAGGAATTCCAAAAAGGGCAATATAAAATGCAGCCAGTCCTGCTTTTGAAATCGATAAGACTTATCTGCTAGGCTTTTTGCATACAGATAGAGTGATGGTCCTAACCCATACGCTATCTCTAAATGCAGATAGGGTATCCAGTGGGTGTAGCCCCAGCCCATTAGCATATTGAAAGTGGCGAAATTCAAAAGCGTTAATAAGAAAAAGAATAGTATAAGTGACAGGAATCGATACGGTATGTATGCTTTATTTTTCCGCCTTATAAGTATGAGCAGGACAATGGTCTGGAGGCTAAGTATAAGGCTAACAACAGATGTTATAGATTCAAAATTCAAGTGGCATAAATTTTTCTAATTGTATCAACTATACGGTAATACGGATAGACGCAGAGTGAATAGCTTACTACTAATTGGCATTTATTTTTGAATATATTCGTCCGTCTAGTACCGCTATTATGCTTATCATCGTTATGATATTCGTCCTTACTATCATAGGTGAACTAGATAAAATTAAGTAAGCGTTTCTCAAGCCAGCTGGATGCAAATATTATATCTCAAATAGTTTACATCATATCTTATGACGAAGCTAAGTATAATAGGGTTAATAATTTGGTACAAATTATTGGTAAGGCGATTCCTTGAATGTGATTAGGAGGTATGTCAATGGGGATAATCCTGTCCATTCTTAAAACGAGTGGAAGGACAGTATAATTAAAGTAGCATCTTTACTAATGGTTAATATTACGCTTGACATGAACCAGCTCAAAGCTAGAAAAGGTGTTTCTCATGCTATTGTTATTTTTTTAAATATAGGTTTTCCAATTTTATTTGAAAGAGATTCTAAGCTCTTTGCAATTTCTAATAATCTTTTGTCTGTCCATTTTCTGGCATGGATCTGAATACCTACAGGCATTCCGTTTTTCTTTGTTCCGATCGGAATTACAGCTATAGGATGACCCGAAAAAGCAGTGGTGAAAGTATACGAAGCGATGGCTTTTGTGTAGGGTACTTTTTTATTGTTTACTTGGAATGAAGTACCGGCTGGTCGATGTGTAAAGGATTCAAAGCAGCAAACCGGAGTAATCCAGATATCGTATTGGGTGAGAAATTCATTATAAATCTCTGAGATTGTATCCTTGTAATCAATTGCTCTTGCATACTCTACATTGGATAACCTAAGACCTGAAGCCATACCTTTAGCCCATAAGTGGTCATGGTATTTTAAGATAATGAATAGATACATGAATGTTGAAATAAATGGAAATTTTGTAGTATTAACTCCTATTTCAAATCCTTGAATCTTTGTGCATTCTAGATATGCTTTCTTTTCGTTATAAATCGGTTTTCCTTCAGTAATTTGATGAGGACTAGTTTTAAGTTTGTTGAGAAATGACCGGAATATCTGTAAGTATTCCTTGTCTATTTCGACGCCATTAATGGACTCTGAAAATGCAATATGCAAAGGTTGCTTATTCCATTCAGATTGGTTGAAGTTGATGTATGGTAACTCAGGTAGTTGGTATTTGGCGTTATTCCCAAGCACTTCCATCATTAAAATTAGATCATCAACATTCTTAGCAAAGGGACCTGGTGTCACAATATGTCTTCTTCCTTGAGGTTTTCCTGGTGCTTTCAAGTGACCTCTGTTGGAAAGGAAATTTTCAGTGGGTCTTAAGCCACAGATGCCATTGAAGTGTGCGGGAACTCTTACTGATCCACCTGCATCGGCACCTAATTCTAAAGGACTAAATCTTGAGGCAACGGAGACTGCTGATCCCCCGGAACTTCCTCCTGCTACTCGTGCTAAATCATATGGGTTATTGGTTTGGCCATTCCAAAAATTCGTACTTTGCCAATCGATACAAAATAAGGGTACATTAGTCTTTCCGATTATTATGGCCCCCTCGTTTCGCAGCCTCTTCACTAACTCAGCATCTTCTTCAGCTATATAATTACGCAACAAGGGATCACCATTAGAATTCTTCAATCCTTTTACGAGAAAGCTATCCTTTATGGTTATGGGAAGTCCAAATAAAAGGCCTGCAGGGCCGCCCCTTTTGAGGTGCTCATCTTTTTCGCGCGCTTCATTTAGTATTTTGTTTTCTTCTTTTAAGTCAAAAATTGCATTTACAAAATGATTGTATTTTTTTATTTGATTAAGGAAAGCTGTTACTACCTCAACTACTGAAATTTGCTTTGATGTGATTTCTGATACAAGTTTACGAGCAGGTTTGTGTATTAATTCTTCCAATATCTTTGTTTTAAAACGATCAACGATAGTACGTATAACCGTTATGTAGTTAAGATAAATACGGTAAGTGTTGAGATAACAGTTCCCAGCGTAACCTACGTCCCCGACTAAATTTTATGCGTATTTTGAAAAGTTCCTTTGTTCCATTATCAGCTTTGCCCATTTTGACGTTACGGGCTTTTCAATTCATAGATAATGTTATCTGCATTATGGTCATCTTTTTCACCTGCCACCAAATTAAATCCGTTTCTGTCTAGTAACTTGATGGAATTCACATTTTGATGGTGTGTATATGCTTTTATTAAAGCTAAGTTCAATTTTTTGAATCCAAAGTTGATTACACTTGTTAGTGCTTCATTCATTATTCCTCTCTTTTGATAAAGTGGACTTAAGTCATATCCAATTTCAGCGGATTTTTTGTTGGGTGAAAAATTCCATAAGCAAATACTACCTATCATGCTATTTTGGTTTTTCTCGGTTATTTTCCAGTAGTAGAGGTTTTTATGCTCAATTTCTTGATTAATTTTTGTAATAAAATCCAGAGCCTCTTCTTTAGTTTTAGCAGAAGGTCTTTTAACAAATGAATTCACCTCTTTGTCTGAACGTAAATATGAAATTACTTTCCAGTCTGATTCCTCCAATTTCATCAATATTAACCGATCAGTTTCTATATTTAAAAAGTCATCCTCAATCATTGCTCTTGGTTAATACATAATGATTATATAAGGAATAAAGGAGGGGGATACTCGTGTTACGGAGGTGTCCGTTATCAGATCTAATTAATGATATATTCAATTTTTAGTTTCCTATAATTATATATTCAGGGGTTACTTCAATTACATCGAATTGTAGGTTAGTAACCTGAATAAATTTTGAATTTATGTTATAATAAATATTTGAACTAAATCCTGCATAACCTTTTGTAATCTGTGGTGATAATACAAAGGTGTTTCCGTTGGGCATACCACAGTACATAAGCCTGAATGTAGCTTTCATAAAACCTTGATTAATCATTATAATAGTTCCGGTGTAAATTTTATATTCCATATTCAAAGTATTTATTCACTAAACGTAACTTTTTGCGTACTTTTTGCATCAACGTATATCTTTCCTTTCGATAATTAAATCAAATTTAATGTAATATGCATAGGCTACTGATCTGGGTAACCCTAAGGGTACAGATTGATGATAAAGGTTGTAAAATACTTACTCCCAATATTAAACCAGTGAGGCCGAACACTTAATTGGAATGAAATAAGTTTTTTGACCAAAGAAGGTTTCGGCTGGTGTCTCCTTATTTAGACTTTGGTAGTAACGTTCAAAATTATAAAAATTAATATAAGTCTCCGTTTCCTGGTATAGTTCTTTTCCGCTAGTGGGAGCATTTAGGTACAAATATTCGTACTTTTAGCTTTTCCAAAAACGCTCAATAAAGATATTATCAATAGCTGGATCTTTTCCATCCATACTTTGTAATATGCCATTATCAGCTATTGCTTTGATCCTAATATCTGAGGGAAATTGTACACCCTGATCCGTGTTAAAGATGTTGGGAATTGGGTGCTAAAAAGTCCCCTGATTAAAGACACATGTAAACCATTTAGTTGTCATTGAGTTCGCAATATCCAAAGCTAAAATAAACTGGTAGTATAAGTCCATGATGGTAAATAGAATACATAAATCCTGGTTTTAAAGGCAAGCGCGTAATATCCACTACCCAAATATGATTGGGTGGATTTACATCTAAACCTCTCAGCAAATAAGGAAACGTATCGTACTCTGGGTTCGATTTACTGGTGAATGGAATAGGCCCTAATGGCTCTGAAATCCATTAACTTATAGCGTATTATAGTCCGTTTCTCATTAATTGGACATAAGCCCAAATCATTAAGATAGTTCGTCATTTTTGGTATGCCGTAAAATGGAGTACGTTGGTACGGTTGTTCTATCAGCTTCATTAAATCAAGATTGAGTGGCGATTCTCCTTTAGGCTGATAGTACTTTTTATTGCGACTGATCTGGAGCAAATATGCCGGTTTGCGTATGCTCCGTGCGTGCCTTGAATCGAGCAGATTCTGATACTTTATAATAGGTATTATAAGAGCTTTTTTGAGAAAATTCAGCTCCATTTGTAGATGACTAATTTTGGTGTAAAGCTCATTGATGTCGACGGATTCTTTGTCTTTATTATTCTTTAGTAGTCGTTTATAAATAGTACGTCGAGTTATCTAAAAATTTTGTTTTCCATTCTGATATTTGGTTGGGATGTAAGTCGTATTTTTGAGATAATTCGGATAACGTTTCCCGTTTTTGAAGTGTTGCCAGAATAGCCTGTAGTTTGAAATCTGGGATAAATATTCTACGTTTTCTTTTCATAATCAGAGCCAAATTTACAGTTCTACCAACTAAGACACCGGCTCGAATTGGGGGGAAGCATAATAGGTCGGGCTGAGCAAAGGGCTATCTAATTCGTGGTCATTCATGATTACAATTAGATAGGCTTTAAGTCTGTGACATGGTTGGATTTATGATCAAAATTTATCAGGCTATTGCCATCATAATATTTTGATTACATATTTAATATTACATATATCAGGAAAGCTGTACTAATGGCAAATCCAGTCCACGCTGAACTGTATTTTAGACTTTCGATATAGGTACGCCTCTTTGTCATATTACCCAAGATTGAGTACTTATCCATTACGATATACATACAGCCGAAAATAGACCAACTTGCGGCTGATGAGATATCAGATTTGATAAGATACAATAGTCCAATGATAATTAGTTCGAGTCCTACTAATATATTTAGTATTTCCATTGTTTTCTTCATCTTAGCATACGCATTCATCATCACAACAGGATAGGTCTTTCAAATAAAAATTATTGTTTTTATAACTGTTCAGAACACTTTCAATTTTGTCAGAAGATACATTGTTTCTTTTGGCAATTTCTTCAGCTACGATTGCGAATCTCTGACGATACTTATAGATAAAGCAAAAAAGGGCGTTTCCATGTTTAACTTGAGGTCCGACTAGGAATAGATTTTCTGTTTTTTTAGATTCGTCGATATCGGTCAATAGTGGGAAGCCATCCTCAAATTCGAATAAATCGTTTACTAGTTTGAGGCTCGTGTCAAAACCGGTACAGTTTATTGGAGCATCATCGGACACAAATATTTCCTCATCATTAGTTTTCACGATGTATTTGGTATTCAGAAACTCAACCTTTTCTACTTTAGTGTCAGTAAAATAATCAATACTATCTGGGGCCTTTTTTATTCTGTCCCTAGTAAAAGGTGAGAGGGAATAGCTTGAGTCACTATTTACCAATTCGAGATAATTAGAACTATCAATAAGCGTAACTCTTTTACCAGTTTCTGCTAAGTTTAGCGCAGCATCGAATCCTGATTCATACCCTCCCACAACAATACTTTTTTTCCCTATTACGTCAGTGAAGGAATCGATTTCGGAGTAATGTGTACACAGATGTTCTCCGATGAAAGAATCAGTTTTAGGATACTGATATTCTCCGGCTGCCCATATCACAAAGGTGCTGGCATAGGTTCCTTTGTTGGTGTTGAGGAAAAAACCTCCTTTTTTGTCTTCTATATTTTTAACCTCTATTCCGGTTGAAATCGATACTTTAAAATACTTCGCGACCTGTTCCAGATATACCGCGTATTCTTCTCCTGTTGGGTGCTCTGTTAAAAGATCAAATGCAGGAGAGGTATCAGGCGTTACTGCATTTAAATCAGGCATTTTGAAAAAATTTCCTGTAAATGAAGGGGATATAAACCGGGTTTCTTTTGGCCACTTTTTGAAAGATGAGCCAATAGAATCTTTTTCCAGAAGAACATAACTCATTCCGAGGTTTTGTAAAAGTATCCCCATCCCTATACCTGCGGAGCCTGCTCCGATTACAATAACGTCGTAGTAGTCCTCAATAGAATTATTAGTATTACGCATATAAATTCGTTTTGGTTTAGCCAAATTCCATAGCTGATTTTGCGCTTCAGGAGTTATTAGATAGTACAATATCTACAGCAGGAAATCTCGATAGCTCTTCTGGTTGAGTCAAATATTTTCCTGATGCTGCAATGGCACAAAAATAAGAAAACATCCATTAATGCAACTGTGTTGCAAAAAGTCTTTGTTAGTGTAAAATTGAGACAAAGAAACTAGATTAAGGAATTATGGGTATTCAGTGTTTTCTACCTTAAATTTCACTCGAAAACCTAAGTTTTAGGCGGATACTCTTTTCATAGTTGTAATTCTATAAGTTACGAGTGGTGCTTAATTGATGTATATCAGTAATAGTAACACCCACATACAAAGTGTAAATAGTTGGAGTATACAATATTTATGCACCATTATGACCTTTATTTTTTCTATGCACAGCCTTATGATACATCCTTTATTCCATTCGAAATCCTTATTTTAGGAGCTAATTATAAACTACTTTTGAAGAGCAGAAAAATATTTATTTCGTATTGTAGGCTATGACAAACTATACATATACGAATGACAGTAAAGCATTCACATCTCTTTTAAAGGCATATTTTATTAGTAGTGGTAGGTTTAATTCGCTATGGCGTTGTTGCACGAATAGGTAAGAAATGAAGGTGGGCTGAAGTTGTGTCTTTTGTATACTAAAAAAAAACAGTAATATTTTATATCAATGTAACAAAGCCGGAGCAAATAAGCGTTAACTAGGGAAAGGAAAAGTATCAAATTATCAATTGACCCAGCTACATTCAGGCACTTATTAACTGTGGAGATATTACGATCTATTGTTCCCACAAAGGGTTCAAAAGCTGGTAAAAATATAGCCTTGCACAATCAGGAGTACAGTTTGTATACAGCGAATTTTGTATAGAGACTCTATTGCTATTTAAATGCGTGTTCGAACTTACGTATCGTTTAACGCAGGGATGTGTTTCCTGTCTGCTTATAAATGGTATAGCTTGCATTAGCTGTAAGCAGTTATAGGCAGATTCAACGGCGATCGAGTTTCTTGAGGATACGGGCTTTTGACATACCAAATAACGAGCCAATGATATTGTAAGATTCTACAGGCTTAAAAGTCTTTGGTCAGGGAGAGTGGAAAGTGCGTAAACATGGATGCAGTAAGGGTCACACCTGATGAAAACTCCGTTTGGAATGTAACCCCAAAACGGGTTTATCCATTGCTTTACTGTGAGGGAAAATAGCATTAATATTGGCTTTATAAGCTCCACAGGTACTTCAGTATGCTTATAATTACGACAAAAGTCCTAGTCTAATTGAGATGATCAGGATGAAGTTTACGTATGACACTCGAGCTGATTGTTGTACGTCTTGGGAAAAGGTAATAGAAGGGATGCGAGGGAAGTAATGAGTAGTTTTAGCTGAAAAAGATAGATTGAGCAAACATATACTTTGAATATCTTATCGTTTTTAAGCGTTATGTACATAACCTTGATTATTGCAAAAAGTGTATCAACTTGATGGGATATTTTTTGTAGCAGAGCCTCTAGGAATTATTTTTTATTTCAATTATAGTAAAGTTGAATTTCGAGCGGAGGAATTTCATTGTTCCTTTCGTTCACATTTCTGCTGTGGCTGAGAAACTGCAAACAAATTCAAGCTTCGAAATCTAAGGAATTATTAGCATATCTTTATTACTTTAAGAAAAATAGTTGGCTACAGATATGAAATCCAATCGTCAAACAGCTCTTGGTTTGTTGCTGCTCCTGGTGTTTATTGTTAACGCCCAAGCTCAGACCATTCAATTCAATGAAGTAGTTACTTCCAACTCTGTCTTTCAAGATGAAGATGGGGACTTTCCGGATTGGTTTGAGTTACGTAATGTTACTAACAATCCTATTAGCCTACTTAACTGGACTTGTAGCGATGAGCCCGAGGAACCAGCTAAGTGGGTATTTCCAGATATATCTCTTAATCCTGATGCTTACCTTAAAGTATGGGCATCCGGTAAGGATAGAGTGCGTAACCAGGTATTCCGTACCCTGATCAATCAAGGTGATACATTTCGCTATCTCCTGCCAACGCAAGCAGTAAGTGGCCAATGGGTGAGCTTAAATTTTGATGATAGTAATTGGGCAGAAGGTCCCAGTGGTTTTGGTTATGGTGATGGAGATGATGCTACGGTTGTGCCAGAAGGTACCCGCTCAATTTTTATGCGAAGGACATTTACGGTGACCAATGCTGCTGATGTAGAAGCACTGATTTTGGATATTGACTATGATGATGGCTTTGTCGCTTATATTAACGGGCAGGAAATTGCCAGAGCCAATATTAGCGGCCTTTCTCCCGCCTATGATGCACCTACACTCACTGATCATGAAGCTCAAATGTACGGTGGCGGTTTACCTGATCGGTTCCCAGTAGTGAATATCGATAGTTTGCTGCAGGATGGTGAAAATGTACTTTGTATCCAGGCGCATAATGTTTCTGCAGGGTCTACGGATTTCTCCATTATCCCATTCTTATCGGTAGTTTATAATAAAGCGTCCAGTGATGGTATAACTCCACCTGCGCTGTTATCTTTAGGAGATATTGAGGCTTACCATACGAATTTTAAAATCAGATCCTCTGGTGAGACTTTATATTTATTTGATGACAATGGGCTGTTTGTAGATAGCCTGGCCATACCAGAACTACCGGCAAATGTTTCCATAGGTATTCCGGCTGGTCAACCAAATGCATTACAATACTTCGATCAGCTTACGCCTGGTGCAACTAACCCTGCTTCAGGTTACCAGGGTATCAGTAGTGGTAACATCATATTTTCTCATCCAGGAGGCCTAACCGGGCCTTTAAACCTCTCCCTTTCGGGAGTGGATGCTCCTGCTACCATACACTACACTTTAGATGCTACGCCACCTACTCAAGCATCCCCCGTTTATACAGGACCTATTAATATCAACGGCAATAGGGTTGTTCGGGCTAGGGTGTATCAGGATAATTTTCTTCCTTCCCCTACTCAAACCCGTTCTTTTATCCTGAATGCTTCACATAATTTACCTGTACTATTGTTGGCCGCTGATCCAGCCGATTTTTTTGATGAAGAAACTGGGATATACGTCTATGGTAACTCTTTTGAGCCTGATTTTCCGCATTTTGGTGCCAATTTCTGGGAAGATTGGGAACGACCTATTCATTTTGCGCTCTACCAGGAAGACCGCACATTGGAAGCAGCATACGATGCAGGAGTAAAGATATTCGGAGGCTGGAGCCGGGGGCAAAACCAACGCTCCCTGTCGTTATTTGCTCGAAATCAATATGGCTATGATGAGTTTGATAACGCCTTTTTTGACCAACGCCCTTATGATAGTTATCAGGCTATTGTATTACGCAATTCCGGAAATGACTGGAACAATGCTATGATTCGTGATGCTACCTTAACAGGACTACTCCGAGGTGCGGATATAGAATACCAGGCCTATCGGCCATTAGTCGTCTATCTCAACGGTGCGTATTGGGGTATTTATAATATGCGTGAAAAAATTAACGAGCATTTTCTAGCTTCAAAATGGGGCGTAGAACCCGATTCAATCGATCTTTTAGAATTTGGTGGGAGCGTAATTCATGGTAATAACGAAGACTATTTGAGCTTGCTTGATTTCATTCGCACCGCCAACCTGTCAACCCCCAGTAATTTTGAGTTTGTTAACAGCCAAATGGACTTGGACAATTATGCGCTCTATCAGGCAGCGCAAATTTATTTTGATAATACCGACTGGCCCGGTAATAACATCAAGTATGCCCGTCATAAGGGAGGGAAATGGCGATGGATACTTTTTGACACCGATTTTGGTTTTGGTGTTTGGAATGATTTCAATTACACGAACAATACCCTTGCTTTTGCTTTAGAGCCCTTTGGACCAAACTGGCCAAATCCGCCTTGGTCTACCCTGTTGTTTAGAAAATTGACGCAAGCAACTGAGTTTAGGAACCTATTTGTCAACCGCTTTGCTGATGAGCTCAATAGTCGATTATTGCCCGAACGCGTGGTTGAGCATATTGATTCTTTGGCAGCAAAAATTGAGGATGAAATTCCTGCTCATTTTGATCGTTGGAATGCATCATCAGGCAACTGGAAGAACAGAATAAATGCCATGAAAAATTTTGCCAATAGGCGGCCAGCTCAAGTTAAGCAAAATATCCGTTCAGAATTTAATCTACCTGATTTCCATCAATTAAATATCAAAATAACGGACACCGCAGAAGGATTCGTGCAAGTGAATAGCTTAACGATTGAAGTTGAGGATTGGGAAGGTGATTATTTTCAGGATGTTCCCATTACCGTTACGGCTTACGCTAAGCCGGGTTATGTTTTCTCGCATTGGATTGGTATTCCAGACGTATTCTCTGAAGCTTCCGTACAGATTAATATGCAATTGAACATGACCATTCGACCGGTTTTTCAACCCATCAATACTGCTGCTGTGGTGATCAACGAAATTAACTATAACGCTGCTGCTGATTTTGATACGGGCGATTGGATAGAGTTGTATAACCGTTCTGCAGATGACCTCAATCTGTCCGGATGGGTTATGAAGGACAGTGATGATTCCCATAGCTTCGTTCTTCCTGAAGGAACAGTTATTGAAGCGGAAGGCTTCTTGATTCTAACTAGAGACGAAGCGCGTTTTTTATCCGTATTTCCCGAAACCCAGACGGTAATCGGCGATTTTGATTTTGGCTTATCGAGTAATGGGGATGCGGTAAGGTTGTACGATATTGACGAGATCCTAGTGGATGAAGTATATTACCTACCAGATGCACCGTGGCCTTCTTTACCTAATGGTGAAGGCTATACGTTGGAACTGCTTTCTCCAGAACTAGACAATAGCCTACCTGAAAATTGGTCAGCAATTAACCTTCATGGTAGTCCCAATCGAGCCAATACGACAGTCGATACCAGTAACCCTGAAGGAGGAAGGTTTCAACTTATCAGTTATCCGAATCCTTTTTCTGGCTATATCAACCTGATCCTAACACTGAAAGAGTCAGCCCAAGTAGATATCCAGCTATATGACCAAAACGGTAGAGCTATAGAGCAAATACAAGAGGGCGTTTTAGGTGCTGGCAAACACTTTTTATATGCTGATTTGGAGCACCTAAATACCGGTATTTATTATGCTAAAGTGCTCGTGGGCGAATTTGAGCCCTTAACAGTGAAATGGGTAAAACCCAAATAGCAGTAATCAAGTGATGTCATTCTATCCATAAAGACATGTCCTAACAACCACCAACGTAACGCGATAATCTATGTTCGATATTGATTTAATGAACTATAATCCAGAAGCACCTACTTTCTTAGTCATGCTCATTACCGCATTACTGGCTTTTTTCCTTTCATCCGTAATCGCTGTCACTTACCAGTTTACGACAAAAAGTATCTATCGCAAAGCACATTTTGTGCAATCGCTTGCATTGATCGGTATTGCAGCAGCTACTATACTACAAGCTATAGGTGAAAGTGTAGCTATCGGACTTGGTATTATAGGTGCGCTATCCATTATTCGCTTTAGAACCTCCTTACGTGACCCCCGTAACATAACTTTTATGTTTGCTTCGTTAGGAGTAGGTATCGCTTGTGGCGTCATGGGCTATGGGATCGCACTAACCGGAACTTTAGTGTTTTGTCTAGGAGCCATTATCCTGCGATTTTCACCCTTGAGCGATAACAATGAATTGATCGGCATATTGAAAATACGCGTACCTAAAGACGATAAATTTCAAGATATCATAGAACAGAAATTGAGCCCTTTCTGCAAACATGTCGAACTGGATCGGCTACGTTTCCTTACGACCAAAAAAGGGACCACCCGAACAGGAGACCCAAGTACCGTTTCAGTAAAAATCGGTAAAGAAAATCGACAAGAGTTTGTGTATCTCATACGTTTGAAAAGCTCAACAACCATTTCTGCCCTGGAAGATGCCATGAAACATATTGAGGGGCTGGAAGAACTTCGGCTGAATTTTCAAAAAAAACCGACTAACCTGTGAATCCTATGAAAAGATTCAATTTGTTTTACTTTTTCATTGTCCTCGTGGGTATACTTCTTTTTAGTATGCTCCAAACAAATTTCTATCAAGACGCTTCCTTTTATGGCTTTGCCGATAGCAGAGCGACCGAAATCAATTATAATTATCCCGTCGTTGTGGATAGAATACTAGTAAAACCAGGACAGGCGGTTAAGGCTGGAGAAGTGCTTATGCAGCTTTCCAGAAGAAAATCCAAAGAAATACTTGATGATCAAAACTTTAGAATCGCAGAGTTAAAAGCTGAGGAAGCACTATGGGAAAAAAAACTAAGGAATGAGTTAGAAGAACTAAAAACGAACCACCAAAGCCTAATGGCTGAAATCAGTACCAAAATTAAAAATATTGAAGCAGAACTGGCCTTCAAAAAGTCATTGTTTCAAGGGCTGGAATCCATTGAACCTGCAGAGCCTTCATACAAACCATTAGAAGAAACAATAGCCATGTACAAGCAACGGCAGCAGGATGAAACGCAACTGTATGCAATAAAAGAAAAGGGATTACAAGATGAACTTGCCTTAGGCCAAAACCCCTATCAAGCGCAGATCAAAAGATTTATAGCTGAACAAGAATTTGACGCGTCCCAAAAAATACAACCCATCGTAGTAACTGCTCCTACCGATGGATTAATTGGTAATATCTCTTGTAAAGAAGCAGAGCACATCCCTTCTTATTCGACTCTACTAACCTTTTATGAGCCGCACTCAGGAATCATTAAAGGATTTGTACACGAAGACTTAACACTGGAAGTTGAAATTGGCCAACCATTTATAATCGGCTCGCTGAAAGACGAAACCATTAATTATTCCGGAAAAGTTATCGGGCTTGGCTCACGGATCGTAGAAATACCCGCCCGCCTGAGAAAAGTAGAATCAATAAAAGCTTATGGACGTGAAGTACTGATTGAGATTTCTAAGGATAACATCTTCTTACAAAAGGAAAAGGTTACCGTAAAATTTGTTTTAGATGACATCCATCAAAAGTAGATCATGCGCTTACTAATTTTATGTTTTTTCATCCCTGCTATTGGTCTTTGTCAGACAACCATAAATGCAGAACAGTTTTTTGTACTTGGGCTGTCTAGTTTTGAACAAACCAAAAAACCTGTTCCAGAAAAGGTGGTTTTCCCATGGATCGATAAATATGAGTTTCGAACGGAAACCCGTGATTTTGATGTAGAGCAACAAGAATATACCATTAGATTATCGCCAAGTTCTGCTAAAGTTCGAAACGCACAAAAAGCCCTATATAATGAATGGAAAAATGCACCCGATTTTGAGGGCCAAGAAATATTTTGTGACCTTAAATTGTCCCTGCACCTCGACTGGCTAACCTTTTACATTCTAAAAGAAAAACAAAGCTTACTGGATGATTGGACGGTCCTCCTCAAGGATAAGCAAACCATCTACGAAAAAATGATGGCCACTTACGCGTTTGATGTTGAAAAAATGGTAAAACTCCGAACAGATAAAAGTAACCTTGACATTGCCAGGAATAAGCAAAATATAGAATGGAATTATCTTTTACAGAAGTATAATATGCAAGACGTGGAAATGGACTTTAACGATTTTATTACCGTGGAAACTATTTTAGCACAACTGACCGAAAACAACCCTTTCCCCAAGACATTCGAAATCATTGACGTAGAAGCAGAATACAAAAAAACACTTCTGAATAAAGAAATAGAACTAGAGTTATCTGAGAAAAAGAAAACTATCGACTTCTTGCAGTTCAGATACAACGGGCCACATTCGGATCCGCTGGAAGAAAGGCTTTCCGTAGGACTTGGGGTTCAACTATTCAACTCTGGGAGTAAAAAACTGAAATTGTACGAATTACAAATCGAGCAGGAAGAACTTAGACGAGAAACCGAACGTAAAATGCAGGAAAGAAAAGCAAATTTGAACGATCTGCGTGATGAACTGGAAAA
Source organism: Saprospiraceae bacterium (assembly GCA_013214265.1). Lineage (GTDB taxonomy): Bacteria > Bacteroidota > Bacteroidia > Chitinophagales > Saprospiraceae > DT-110. Next base: position 17,602 of record JABSSK010000011.1, read on the forward strand.
AGACATTAGCATCTTTTTTCATCTCGAAGAGTTAATGCAAGCTGAAAGAAGGCAATTACAAAACCTGAGTAGAAGGATTGCTCAAAAAGAGGGTACTTCTCCCATCCTACTTTTGGACATAGAAGAAAGGCACCTTTTGATGAAAATGGAAGCACTAAAACAAAAAGAAGACCTCCTAAAGGATTACATAAAATATGTTAGACAGTCAGGCAAAATGTGTGATACGAATTCTGCCAACTTTCTTACGCAATAAATTATATTCCCAAACAAATGAAAAGGAATTCCCTGATGACAACCTTCCCTTTTCTTGGGTAATAAATCAACTCACTTAACTTCACAGTGTCGTTATCTTGAGCATCTTTGGTAGAATCAGGTAAATACAATTGGTGAGGCATCTCGTTTTGTGTTTAACCACAAACCCTATAAAATTGAACAACAAAATTGCCATAGTAACAGGGGTGAGCCGTTTACAAGGAATCGGACGTGCTATTTGTTGTGAACTAGCTAAAAGAGGTTACGATATTTTTTTACTTATTGGTTAGCTTATGACAGACAAATGCCTTGGTGCGTAGAACAGCATGAACCTGAGACAATTCAAAATGAAATTTTAAATTTTGGCGTTAGATGTGAAAAATTAGAATTAGACCTGTCAAGCGAAAAAGCCTATAAAAAGCTTTTTAGGGTGGTTAATGAAACGTTAGATTCTCCATTAATTCTTGTAAATAACGCAACCTGTAGTACTGTAACAACAATTGGTAATTTTACGGAATCAGCATTGGACAGGCATTATGCAATCAATTTGAAAGCCACAACTTTGTTATGTATAGACTTTATCAAACAATTCAAATTCAAGAAAAATGGTAGAATAATAAATCTATCGTCAGGACAATCACTGGGGCAAATGCCAAACGAAATAGCCTATGCTTTTACAAAAGGTACGATTGAAACGCTAACTTATACTTTAAGCCAAGAAATCGCCAGCAAAGGAATCACAATAAATGCGGTAAATCCAGGGCCCAATGATACTGGTTGGATGGATGATGAATTAAAAAGTAAGCTGATTGGTCAATTTCCTATGAAAAGAATAGGTAAGCCAAAATATACAGCAAAATTGATTGGTTTCTTAGTAAGTGAAGATGCGGAATGGATTACTGGGCAAATAATTCATTCCGAAGGTGGATTTAAAGGTAAACGAATACAAAAAGCATTATTGATATTAAAAATTATGCGCTATTTTTTGGATTATGATAACCAAACCAAGTAAGCCGTGATTGAAATAAAATTAGCGTGAAATTCATCCAATGTTCAGTACTGTCAACATCAGAAAAAGCTGAGATTCTCGAGTTGTGGAATAAAGAATATCCTGAAAGGCTGGCCTATAAATCCATCAAAGAATTTGAGGCATATCTCCATACCTTGAATAACCAGAGGCATATCCTGATAGTAAATTCAGAACGAAAAATCAAGGGTTGGTACTTTGACTTTATGCGTGATAACGAAAGGTGGTTTGCTATTATTTTGCACTCAAAGTTTCAGGGCAGAGGTCTTGGCACTAAATTACTAAAGTTTGCAAAGCACCAAGAACAAGAATTAAATGGTTGGGTAATCGATCATAACAGAGATAAAAAGAAAAATGGTGAATGCTATACATCACCTTTGAGCTTTTACCTAAAAAATGGTTTTGAAAAATTACCAGAAAATAGATTTAGATCACAAAAAATTTCTGCTGTGAAAATAAAATGGAAAAAATAGCAATACCTACACGGTAGAGGAAAAGTGCTGACCAAAACCGTAGCAATTAATTTATTATAGCAATTGTTTTAAACCTGCAACTATAGTATTCCTATTTGCTAACCATGTAAATATTCTTTAAAACAGAAATGAATTTCTTTTTTAAACAATTTGGAGGGAAAGTCACCGAAGTACTGATCTCTCGTTATCGAGAATCTAAAAATTGGAGTGCAGGGGCTTTTACTAATCTTGAGCCTACAGCATTAGGGGGTAGTTTGAGGGACTTACCTAGAATCATTTTCAAGCAATTTTCTAACAGAAGTGTTCGTGCACCAAAGCAGAATCTACCCATTATTGCGTTTGATAAAACTGCATTTCTGGAACATTCTGAACGAGCAAAGCTAATATGGTATGGGCACTCTGTTGTTTTACTCAGGATAGCTGGACAAACAGTACTGATTGATCCCATGTTTGGAGCCAACACGACACCTATAGCTCCTTTCCCTACCATGCGTTTTTCAGAGAATACAATTGATCTAATTAGTGAGTTTCCGGAAATCGATCTCATTCTTTTAACCCATGACCATTATGATCATTTGGACTTGGCTAGCATTAGTAAGCTCAGGCATAAAACGAAACACTTTTTTGTTGCGCTTGGTGTAAAACGTCATTTAACGGCATGGGGTGTTCCTTGCGAAAAAATAACCGAATTTGATTGGTGGCAAACGCAAGTTTTTGATAAGTTGAATATCACCTTTACGCCTACGCGACACTTTTCGGGTCGCAGCCTCAGGGACCGGGCTCAAACCCTGTGGGGCGGATGGGTGATTAAGTCAAAGAACGAAAATATCTGGTTTAGTGGTGATGGTGGATACGGTAGCCATTTCAAAGAAATAGGTGAAAAATTAGGGCCTTTTGATTTTGCTTTTATGGAATGTGGTCAATACAATACGGATTGGCATTTGATTCATTTATTTCCTGAAGAGGCTATAAAAGCTGCTATAGACGCTAATGCAAAAAAAGTGATGCCGGTCCATTGGGCTGGTTTTGCACTTTCTTATTATCATACATGGAAGGAGCCTGCAGCAGATTTCGTCACCTACGCCAGCGCATGCCAATTGGATTATACCTTACCTGAATTGGGCGAAATGTTTGAAATTAGAGATTTCCGATTAAAGAAATGGTGGGAAGAATATGACTGAGAATCTGTAGTTGATTACTGCTTATTTGGTCATCAAAAATGCCAGATGTCTTTGTCCTCTTCCCTAATAGCATAACCACAATTTAGGCAGAGAATTGCATTAAATTTTCTAACTTTTCAAAAATGTGAGATGCTGCAAAGTAAATATACAGACAAGCAGAAACTTAACATTTTGGGCAAAGCAGATGCGGGCTAAAGTGTAGAATTCATCAGTCGGAAATATCAGATTAGTCCTGCGACTTTTTACAAATGGAAAAAGCGAGTAGCTGATGACCAGGTTGAAGATAAGCGTCGACTTAGGCAGCTAGAAGAAGAAGCTCGCTAGAAGAAGATATACGCGAAGTTGAGTCTTGATGATAACGTCCTCAAACAAGGTTATGCTATGATAAAAAAGTACGAGGCCTAGGACACCAAGAAGAAATGATCGATCAAATTAGAGCAGATCAACAAACAAGTGTAAGAAGAAATTGTGTAGTTCTGGACTTTAGGCGCCAGACATACTCTAAGAAAAACAAGAACATCGTCCTGAAGAGGTCGATCAAGAGATAGCTGATTTATTGCATAGCATTACCAAGCGGTATGTAGCCATGGGCTTCTGGATGGTATTCCATTATCTAAGGAAACAGGACTATCTATGGAACCATAAAAAGGTCAATGAAGGCTGGGCCGTAGACGCTGGCAGCGACTGGGTAGTTGAACCTGGAGGAGAAAAGGTGCGAATTATTAATGTTATGGACGAGTGTTCGCGAAAAGCATTATGGACAGAAGCATGTTCTAGTATTTCTGCCAAAACCCTGATTGAACTGCTCAACAAAATAGTAGCATGGAGGGAAAACCGCTATGCATCTGATGTTATAGTGGACCAGCGTTTATACTCGAAAAGCTGGCATTATGGGCTGTTGAAAATGAAATAGAACTGAAGCTTATCCAACCGGATAAACCCAGTCAAAATGGACTGATCGAAAGATTGAATGGTACTCTTAGAGCCGAATGTCTTAATCTGGAATAATTCAAAAGCATCCCAGAACTCAATAGGTAAATTCAGCAGTGGGGGCTAACCTACAATACCAGCCGACCACACAGTTCAATTGGCTAAGAAACACCGGATGAATATGAACAGGAACTTAATTAGAAAATCTACTTAAAAACGGTTGCTGCTTAGGAGAAGAGGACAACGAGAATTACAAAATATTGGTGGCATTTTATTTTTTATGATAAAAATTGAGATCAAAAGTTGAATTTTATTTGAACTGAATTGTGCAGATCATAACTATGGTTGACGTGTTTCAAAGATAAATTTTTTCCGGCTAAGCTCCCTCTTTTTTCTGAGGAGCCGAGTCGGAAAAAATTATAATAGTTTGCTTCTTAGGATTTCTAACGGCGTTTTACCCTTAGGAGCAGAATGTGGGCGATGACAGTTATAAAAACCTCCCACTCCTTTAGTTTTTTAATACTATCTATGTCGCCGGGATATTCGACTAGCTGGTGGAACGCTGTTTTATCAGTCAAATGGGAGCGTTCTACCTTTCCATTGAGGCGTGGAGTGCTCGGTTTTATATAAATATGACGGATGCCTAAATCTTCACAATGCCAGTGAAACTTTGCTTGAAATTCATGGCTGTTATCCCTTTGAATAGTATGGATCCGAAAGGGGAGTTGATCCATGTGAAAGTCTGCAGACTTAATGGCATTTGCTTGGTTATGTTTGGCGTATATTTTCAGGGCCCTAGTTCTGGTTGCATCATCAATAGCCGTATGCGTATTCCGGTCCGGTTGATCCCTAGCTACCGATTTGGGTTGACCCCACCTACCGGTTCATTGACCCCCTGTTTTTTGAATAAAAGAAGTGTTGGTTTTAGTTCTTAATCTGTTGGCCAAAAAGCCAACTGGATGAAGCATAAAGCCAAACGTATGGATGAAATACGACTCTTATTGCAGACTTATCAGCGCTGTGGTTTTTATAAGTCTACTACTAGACGTTTACAAATATCGAAGAATACGGTCAAAGGATACATTCGTTCTGCACAAACGGTTTATGGTAGTGTGGAACAAGCGCTGTTAGCCAGCGACAAAGAACTATATGATGCTTTGTATTGATCGGAAGGTAACGGTTTCTGCTGAGGCCCTATCTGGATCGGAGAACTCAAAAAATGAAAACGAATAGCCTTGCGATGCTGTCATAGAGCCTTTGACCCAAGTATAGGTAATCCAAGGTTTCTTGTTCTTATTTTATGTCAAGGTATAGTTTAATTAAGCATTAACCGGCTTTCACTTCTCGTTTGCAAAGAAAACTTTCATTTGCCAGTATTACTAAATTAGGGATTTAGATGCTGCATTTTTGGGTCATTATATTCGAAATTAAAATGCTTCATTTCCACCTAAATAAATACCCTGAGCGCCGTATGATCCGTGAGCAAAGTCAAGATCGATTTTTGATCTGTTCTTGGTGTCAAGTGTGTATCGGACACCGCAACCAATTCCAGGATTTACATAGCTGAATAATTTGATGTTTGCGTCATTGTTGGAAGCTGTGGTTGCATTAATAAAAACGGCACCACTCCATTTTTCTTTTTCTCTTTGTAGGGGGAATCTCCATTCCAGTTCACCATACAGGAGATGTTGGCCTCTGAATCGGCCTTGTGGATATGCTCTTCCCGATCGGCCATATTGGTCCCAGCCTAAGGCGGGCAGATCAAGGTAGGGAAGGGTACCCCCTATTTGAAAGTTGCCATAAAGCCATAGTGCTAAGATATTGCTCTCTCGTTTTTTGCTCAATGAAAAATATTCTCTGTACTCGGTCCAAAGCGTAGTTGAACTTTTTGTACTCCCGAGCCATGTGGGGTTGACGCGAAGATTTAGAAATATATATTTTCCTTCGTACGGGGTAAGGGTATTGTCCCTTGTGTCGTACGATGCATTTAAAGATATTCCTGAAGTGATATAACGTGTCGGATCAAATCCGTAAGACGTTGAGTAAGCAAAGTGACTGGTAATGGCAGGAGGAATGGTATCTAAGTCGAGTAATTGGTCATTAATTTTACTATGGATATCCAGATGATATCCAATTCCGGTAAAGAATCGAGTATCTGAAATTCGCATCATTACAGTTTCATGGAATCTAAAAAAATTAAACTCCATAAACTGGGGGTCGTTTATGCCTTGAGAAAATAAACCATCATCATATTCAATACCTAGGTCACCTCCAACTAATTTTGATGATTGAGGGCCCGTTCCTAATCCGAAGGTAGGCTGACTGGTAATGAAGAATCGATAATCTCCAATTAGACTCCAACGATCATCTTTTAAAAGAATACTACTTTTCAGGGTAGCAATAAACTGATTTTTCGTCGTGTAGAGTATGGATGAAGTTGCATTGGAAATACTAGTAGTTTCTCTTGGTCCCATTAGCCAATTAGCACTCGGAGCAACCCCAAACATCAAACCAGTAGCAGGGTTTGATCCAAGTACGGGTAAGAGTAGTAAATTGACCTTCCGGTCACTTTGGGATGATGATAACGAGTCAATTTGTGCATGAGCTCCACAGATCGGCAAAAAACAAACGAGGACTAATGCTCTGATTTTCAATTTGTTTATTTCTTGATGGACCAATAATTTAACAAAAAAAAATGAGAAGCTAAACAGGTTAGGTGGGTTATGTTGATCTGCACCTATAAATATAAGATGTTCTTTTCTAGATGAAGTTCTGAATGCCACAGCTTTGAGTACGAGTATTTCCAGGTTTATGTGCTCAAACCTTTGGTCTTTTTGCTAAGCAATATTTTGCGTAAGTGATTTGGGTTTATATCGTATACCCTAAGTTATATTTCTTTTCTTAAATGCTATTAATAAAAGTCCGACAGCAAACACAGTATAGCCTAAAAGGTAAATAATTCTATACTCTGGAAAAAATAGCCCTCCAATGAGTTTACTTATCGCTCCTGTGAGGGTAAGCAAAACACCCAGAGGGTTTTCTCGATAATGTGATAGAGCCTGAATCGATAACCCTATAAATAGAAATGAGGGTCCTATAGTCATAAAAGGAGACCAAATAGCGGGTTCTTTAATTAGCTTTTCAACGATTAACCTCTGGTGGTTATATCGTCCTTAAAAGCCCATAATACGAAATCAATTCCACACATACCGATGAAACAGGTAATGCCAATTAAAGATATGGTTGCTCCAATTATATTATATATTCCTGAAGAAAGATTTAGAGTATAAGGGATGATTAAAACGATACCTATTAATATACTCCAGTGAATAAAGTCAAATGGTTCCATTAGGTTGATGATCTCCGGGTGCAGAGAGAATGAGATTTGACCAATTATTTGTAAAATTAATCCTAAGGTGAATAATACTTTCATTTTTTTGATACGTTTTAGGTCTTATTTTTACTCCTGTACCACTATGGTATTTGGTGATTTGTTATTTGAAAAGTACTTTCATTTCACTAAAAGGTTGTTTTAAATTTTAGAAAGTGAAAATAGGTTGATATCATTCATCATCTAGTTTAGGGTATGGATTATATATTATTTTTACTGGAACAGCTATCTCAAAATAGGAACTACAATATTCCCTACTTTATTGAGTACTGAATTGCAGTACTTTGTATTTATCCTGATGATATTTAATTGTAAAATTTTTCGTAGCAGGAAAAAGTCTTTAGTAAATTATTACTGGTAAATAGGTGGAGATATTTTTTGATTACATAAAAGTGAATAGTATAAATTTCGCATTCATAATCATTCATTTTTCACTTTTAATAGGGACATTATCTGGTTGTTTTCCTCTATAATTTCACTATTTTTTGGGTCTAGTATTGGGTATCCGTTTACAATGAATTGATAGGAATACGCACCAGGATCAAGTTCAATAGTAGTTTGCCAGATACCATTTCTTTTAAGCATAGGTATGCTAGAATAGCTCCAATTATTGAATGAGCCACTAACAGAAACGGATGATGCCCATAGATAATCACTAAATCCAAATGTTACATTACCTTCAAGTTTATTCGAAGTCAGCAGATGGATCGTGCGTGAAATACTTTTATCCTGAGGTTTTATTTCTAGTGCTTTTTTATAGTATAAAATACCTTCTTTAGTAAAACCGTGCTTTACGCAATGGGCTGCATAATTTTTTTGTGCTTTAAAAGAACTCGAGAAAGTATTAGAAATGACTTTTAAAACTCCTTTTTCTTCTAAAAACTTATTTCGCCACTTTAATTGCATGGCAACAAAACCTAATTGTTCTAAGCTAATTTTGGATGTATCGATTTTACTATTATTTGAAATCAGAAACTCCTGTACCCCTGCTTTATATCCGTTATTTAAAATGGAAAGTAATAGTTTTTCATCAGGACTTATGCTCATACTTTTGGCTAGCATATCAAACTCGGGTATTTTATCGTCAAAGAGATATTTAACCAATTTGGGAAGAATTCGAAGTCCCTTAGGGCTATTTACAAAGAAAACCATGCCCTTGTTTTCATCAGGATACATCATAGAAAACCCTTTGAAATTTCCATTATCCCCCCATTGCCACAAATATTTGTTTTTAGGGCCATCTTGTATTGCCCAGCCTAATCCCCAGCCTAAGGATTCACTTATCTTACTTTGTGGATTGACTAATACATTAAAATAGTCCGGACTAAGTGCATTCTTTGTATTTATTGCTATCATCAACTTAGCAAAATCAGAAGGTGTTGTTTGCAAGGACGAAGCTATAATGGGTTTACTTCTTGTAAAAAGAGGTTTTGCTGTGTTGGTATAATCGTGTGGAATAGCAAATGACTTAAAATGATTTTCCCATACAAAACTTGAATTACCCATTTCAAGTGGTTGAAAGACCCATTCCTTCATCACATCATTAATGTCTTGTTGTAGAATAGACTCGATGACTTTTGCTAGGTACATATAACCTTCTCCTGAATATTGAAAATCGCTTCCAGGTTCGAAAAGCAGTTGAAGCTTTCCATTTCTCCAGTTTGGTAATCCACTTGAATGCGATAGAATCATTCTAGCGGTTATTTTTCTATATCTCGCATCCTCTTTCAAGTTTTCATTCACTAGATACTTATGCAGGGGTTTGTCTAAATCTATTTTTCCATCTTGAGCTAGTAATAAGACAGCATAAGCAAAGGCAGGCTTACTCAGGGATGCAGCACTATAAATGGTGCTTTTTTCCACAGGCTCTTTAGTGTCCATGGATTTATAACCGTGGGTTCCAATGTATGAAACTTGATTGTTTTCAAAATAGGCTATAGATATGCTGGGAATATCATATTCTAATAAAAGTGAATCAAGAAGGTCTCCATTAATTTTTTGTGCTTCTGTATATTGAAAAGAAAGGAGGAAAGGTGCGTAGCATAGCAGTAGATATTTGGGGTTATACTTCATTTGATTGTTTGTAATATTTATTTTTGGAATGTTTGTAACATTATGAATACAGGAGGAAAATAAGCACAAGAGATATGCTTTAAGATTTACCCGGATCCAAAATTCTATATTTTCTTTTCAAATTAATGACCTGATTGGGCTTGTGAATAGTATTGCATGTCTAAGGTATAGAAATAGTCAATTTGCTGTATACTGTATTATGCTTCATCTAGGTGTACATTGATATGCCTATTTGTTTTGGTGGTGTTACTGGGTTAATTTTGGTTGAAATGTAAATTAGAAGAATTTACTAAAATCGATAGTGGTTCTCAGTAGTAAAGGCACAATTTGTCGGCTTCCTGAGATTTATCCTTACAGGCTACGCATCGGTTACGCCCTTCTAATATCAAAAATGCATTTGACCATTGTTATTAGATAAGTTTGTTAGCGATTCCCCATTTTTACTTGTAGGGAATCGGTGACATAATTCTTTACTACTTTTACTCTGGTCTAAAGATTGAACCCTAATTGAAGATCTAGTAAGGGGGAGAATTTTGTTAGATAGTCTCTATTTATGGTAATGCCTGCACCAATTGTTCCTCCCCAGTAAAAACCACCTTTGTAGTTGTCCTGGAACCCCCAAATTCCATTAAGCTGAACGGCTTTATCTGGTGTGAATATACTACCTTCAAGATCTTCAGCATCTAAAATCAGCTTGCCTTTAAAGCCATAATAACTACCTGAGTTATATGATAACTTCGGATCTTTATTTGAGTAATACTTTCGATATGCAGTAGAAAAAAATGAAGCCGTACCAATGGCATTTCCATCTTTATCAACAATTGATGTGAGCCCAAGTCCAAATTTGAGGGATTGTTGCTCCGCTATTTTCATTTCATAACTGATAGCTGGATTTAGGAGAAGGTTAATAGAAAACTTATGGTCTGTTAGGTTGATGTAATTAGCGGTTGAATCTTGTGCATGCACCTTACCTATCGAACTAAAAATGAGAAGAGCTATTATTATTTTTTTCATTTTCTTTCATGCATTTGATTGCTTTGTAAACATGACTTTTGTCTGTAGCTAAATTCCAAAAACAAATTTTTGTTTAGATCGATTTTAGTTGATTGTACCAATTTACCCAAAAGGATTTCTTAAAAATTTGGTCATTATTTCACATGTTTACAGACCATTTGTTTTCTTTTTTAGCCATATCATTCTCAATGACTTACTTAAATGTGTCTACAACTGGATAGGTCTTCTGATTGAATTGGGGGTATTTTTTTTGAGATTTGATAAATAACCGATTGTTTTTTAATGGGTTACTTAATAGTTGTAATGCGCATTATCCTGGGAAAAAGTAAGTTAAAACGAGCGTTCGTTGCAGATTATTTTTTGCTTTCCAACCCGCGTAAGTCTACAACCTTTGTCATCTAGCTTGATTATCAACTTCTTATTTTCTTGCAAAAGAGCATACTGGTTACTGCTGTTGTATATTCTATCAGATAGTGGCATATGGAATGAAACATAACGGTTTCATGTAGGTGTTATTTCCTACTTTTTAAATCTATCTTTTCATTAAGTACATATCCCACAAGGATCACAAACCATATACATATCGATATTCCACGATAAGTGCTTTTTAATAGCCATTAAATTGCTTGAACCTACACGACTTAGGGTTATATGCTCGGACTTGGTGTTCAACGGAAATGTAATTCCAATCTTGAATCACAAATGTTCGCACAGTTCATTCGTAAATCTTTGTCAATTACTCCGTCGGTATTCCCGTATTTAAGATCATTCCATATCGGATTAGCCCTTAATTATTGATACGCCACAACTTACTATAAAGCACTCTGATTGGTTATAATTTCCTTTATCCTTTGGTTGTTTTACCAGTAAAATTCATCATAAAATACAGCCTTAATTATGGTATAATTAGGCTATTGTTTACCTATAGTCATTTAAGTTTAACTAGAGGCAAGGCATTGGATTTTTACTTATTTATTTTGAAAATCAGATGTATATTCAGGAGTGCGTAAAAAGATTTTCATTAAACTTTGAAGATTCTATGTGCCATATCATAATTTTGATCCAATAAATTCATTCACTTATTAGATAGATGAAAATCTTCTCTGTATTGTTTTGAATAATGGTGGTTGCAATCATCCCGATATTCTTTTGATAATATGACCTGAGAGTAGATTGCTCTTCCTTGATTTCTAGCATTAAACAATTGTCATAGGTTGATTCTGGTGTTTTCAAAGTGGCATTTGTGTCAATTACTTTAGAGGTACCACCATTTTGAGAGCGGTAAGTATCGCCTACTTGTGGCGTTTTTTTCATAATAATTAGTTCCTCACTATTCTTGCTATTTTTTGATATTAGCGAACCATCATCGCTGAATCTAAAATATGAGATAAGGGTTGTTTTATTACCTTTTGGGTCGCCTGTAGCATTCTGCGCAATAAAATAGGTTGTGCCGTTAATGGTTTCGGTATCCTCTAGGATTTTCACTTCACTTTGATAATTCTCATACGGTGTTCCCTTGTAGATTTCTGCTCCAAACGCATAGGTCCATGTTTTCCCTTTTTCTACAGGGAAATAGTCTGACTGACCATTCGAATAATTCCAAATTAATACTAAAGCTATAATTAATATTTTTTTCATGATGGTTTTATGTTTAGACTACAATGTCCCAACCGATAAGGTAGATTAAATACGCAATTAAGCTATTGTTGTACGTAGGTTTTAAATATTATTGGGTTGCTTTAATTTATTTTTATTTAGGTAAATAAAAACACTTAAGTAAAATATGCAAAAGAACCAATCATTAGCTCCGTAAATGGTATAAAAAATTCCAGCCATTACATCCTGTTCATATACATCTGTAAGGTTGTTACTCATCAGCCATTGAGTCCAGACATATCCATAAATAAATTTTTCAATAACGAATGCTCCAATAACCCATTTAAGAAAATGCCATTTAGGTGCTGTAGCTAAAAAAACAAGCCCCCAAACAACTATCATAAGTAATCCAAAATTGGACATTACCACGGGGTCAGCTTCATTAATAACTTTATTTGAAAAAAATCGGGATAAAACTAAGACACCACCAATATTTATGATTCCGGATAGGTACATTAGGTTTTTGACAATTGATTTATTTAGCTTCATTTTCCATTCACGCTTTTAAATTAGGTATGATGGCCCTGAATGGCCTTGTATTAATGCTTTTAAGTTAGTGTTTTTTTGGCTGTATACTTCTTTTACGCAGTCCGAGTGAATTTGGTCGTAGTTGAATTTGTGGTAATATCGTCTGTACCATTTTGAAAACGGGTGTTTCAGTTCTCTATTTTCCTTATAGATGTGTTTTTCTGGTTTATTTTATCCTGAGATATTGCCGATGTAACGACGACTAAATGGTGTAAGCGTACCTTTGATCAAACTATCTTTTGGTACTCGATACTAGATATTTTGAAATCGGATCAAGGAAGTTAATTTTCTTCAGATGTTCTGGTATACACAATCACAGATGATGGGGTTTTGCAAAGTAAGTAAGGAAAGAGTAGAGCTTTCACAATAGCTTTATTTAGTTTTTAGCGCAGTTACAAGTACGAATATCTATACCTAATTGTGGCCATCAGAGCCTAAATCGAAATACACCAGCCGCAATCTTCTTTGGTCAAAAAACGTAATTATTCCAACTAAATGTATGGCTGTACTGGTTTAAAATGGGTGGGAAGGATAATGTAATAGGGTAGATATAGGCAGTTTTCTGCAGAACGTTGTATAGGAGAGTGTTACAAAAAGTGTGTCAGGTTAAGTAAATAAAAATAAGACTTAACTTAGACAACATGAAGAAGAAAAAAAGCTTTGACTTTGACAAATTTAAAGAAGAGGCTCTATCAAAACTCAAATCGGGAGAAGAGCTCTTAGGCAGCGATGGGGTATTAACGCCCTTGATCAAAGAGTTTCTGGAAGAGAGCCTTGATGGGGAGCTGGATGCGCAGTTAGAGGAAGATGATCAACCCAACCGTCGCAACGGCAAGGGGCGTAAGACAGTAAAGACTAGCCTTGGTCAGGTTGATATCAACACACCACGAGATCGAGCTAGCCGCTTTGATCC
>JABSSK010000110.1 GCA_013214265.1 Saprospiraceae bacterium
TAAAACGCCCTGTAAAGCAAGGTTTATATAATTATATGTATGGGCTGGTTCCGATGAATACACATCCTAAGACCCGATCAGATAAAAATCAACCCAAGGCTGTTGTAGCTGATTTTTCCCTCACAGAAGGCAACTTTTTTGAAACGGAAAATAATTACCTAATCCTGTTATATTATCACCCATTCGGTGCCCGATATGATCAGGTAGTAGGATTTGTACAATTTAGCACCAACTAGCCAGACCATTGTACTAGGTTACTTTTAGTGTTTATCCAAAATAAGGTTGATTTAATATAAAAATTACCGGAACTCCTCGTCCATTTTTTACTATTGTGCTGGCAATTGTATATGGGAGGTGAGCCTCTTCATACGCCTGCATATGGTTTAACCGACAGGGAAATGGTTTGCCGATCAAACCTAAATCTGTACTCGGTGTTTTGGTTTTTTCCGGAACGTATTCCAGAATACTTTATGTACTTGTATGCTTTAGCTAAAAAATAACAAACATGTACCGACAACTGTGTTTTATACTTCTGATTCTTGGCCTTTCACCTGCATTGGTATTTGGCCAGACATCCTCCAAGTGGTCTCTTGAACAATGCATTAATTATGCACAAAAAAATAGTTTAACCATCCGGCAGGCTCAGAATACAGTACGCAACTCTGAGTTAACCTTAAAGCAAAATCAGTATAATCGACTGCCCAGCCTTAGTGGTTCTGTTAGTGCAGGTAACCAATATGGACGTACCATTGACCCCGTGACCAATGACTTCAACAACCAGTCTATCGGATTTAACTCGTATGGCCTTAATGTTGGGGTTACCGTTTTTTCTGGTAATCGAATCAATAATTCGATTCGACAATCAAAGATTGACCTGGAAGCAGCTAAACTCGATGCTGATTTTCAGTCTGATAATCTAGCTCTTCAAATTGCTAATGCCTACCTCAGCATTCTGCTAGGTGAAGACCAACTGGAACTGGCACAGCAACGATTGAATTTATCCGAACAGCAACTTCGCCAAACCGATCAACTTATTCAGGCTGGTTCGTTACCTGAGAACGACCGCTATGATTTTATTTCCCAAATTGCGCTCGATAAACAAAGCATTGTTGAAGCAGAAAATCAAGTGGCAATCGCTTACCTCAATTTAAAACAATTGATGGAGTTGGACCCGTCTGAACCCCTCGAAATTGAAAGACCTGTTATCGAAATGCCCGATGATATTAATACAGATGCCTTTCGCTTTAATGAAATTTATGTTAGTGCGCTTGGTACCCAACGTAATGTTGTCGCTGCTGACAAGAGAATTGAAAGTGCTAAAATCAGTATTGATCTCGCCAGAGCAGGCTATATGCCAACCCTCACTATATTTGGTGGCTTGAGTACCAACTTTTCAACTCGTGCACAGCGTTTCATTTTTGAACCTGGAACCGAATCACAAACGATACTGATCAATGGACAAGAGGTTACCTTGGAATTCCCAACTCAGGTCCCCATAAGCCAAAATTACCCCTATTTTGACCAACTCAGCGATAACTTTGGACAGAATATAGGTGCCAGCTTATCCATCCCTATTTATAGTAACCACCGCAATAAAATTAATCTTGAGCGGGCTCGGTTAAATACGATTAATCAGGAATTACAGAGCTTACAAATACGCCAAAACCTAAAAACGGATGTCCAAAGAGCTATTGCGGATGCTCGGGCCTCCCAACGATCCTACGAAGCTGCCGAGGCAGCAGTGGAGGCATCTGAAATAGCGTATGACAATGCCCAAAAAAGATTTGACCTGGGCGCTATCAATTCTCTGGAATTTGCAACTGCCAGAAATAATCTTGATCAGGCCCGCATTCAGTTGGTTCGCGCCCGCTACTCATATATTTTTAATGTGAAACGGGTAGATTTTTATATGGGTAAACCCATTCAATTAAATCGTTAAGCTCTATTCATCAATATTTGCCGATAAGGCTACTTACATTCTCGATATTAACGCTAATAAGTTATGGCAAAAGGAAAAAGAAATAATACCCTAATCATCTCACTCGTCACAGTTGTCATATTACTGGTGGTTCTGGTCATTATTCAAAACGGAAAAGGCAGTAAAGGTGAACGTGTAACCACCGAAGAAGTGATGGCTAGAACCATCAAAGAAACGGTATCTGCCAGTGGTAAAATCTTTCCACAAACGGAAGTCAAAATCAGCTCCGACGTGTCGGGCGAAGTCGTCAAACTATACATCGAAGAAGGCGACTCCGTCTCCGCTGGTCAACTGCTAGCCAATGTCGACCCGGAAGCTATCGAATCACAGGTAGAACGTGGTCGTGCTTCCGTTAATACGGCAAAAGCGCAACTGGCTAACTCCAGATCAACCGTGAAAAACCTGATAGCGCAACAGGAGCAAATCATGGCACAATTGGCAAATGCCAAGGACATTTTTGAGCGCAACAAAAAATTATTCGATCAAGGTGTAATTTCTGAAGCAGATTTTCAACAGTCAGAAACGAATTACTTAGGCTTGGAGGCTAACCTACGCTCTTCCAAAGCAAGTGTCGAAGCATCACAGGAAAATGTCCGAGCCTCAGAATTTGGTGTGAAAAGTGCAGAAGCAACCCTCGACGAACTGCGCACCAGTTTGAGAAGAACATCTATCTATGCCCCCATGAATGGAATCATATCTATGCTCAGCATCGAAGAAGGAGAACGCGTCGTTGGTACCATCCAAATGACTGGTACTGAAATGATGCGTATCGCCAATCTAGACGCCATGGAAGTGCGCGTTGACGTCAGCGAAAATGATATTCCTCGGGTTTCTATTGGCGACGAAGTTGATATTGAAGTCGATGCCTATATCGACCGAGTTTTCAAAGGGCAAATTACGCAAATTGCAAACTCCGCTTCTAATTCTGCAACTGCATCCCTTACCAGTGATCAGGTAACCAACTTTGAAGTTAGAATTAATATTTCCCCGGATTCTTATCAAGACCTCATTACACCAGAAAAGCCTTTTCCTTTCCGACCAGGGATGTCCGCTTCTGTAGAAATCAATACCGATGTCAGAGAAAAGGTTGCTACTATACCCATTCAGTCGGTTACAACTCGGGAAAAAAGCGTCGTTTTTGAAGGACAAAAAGACTTAGAAGATCCCGATGAGCTTGTCGAAATTGTTTTTCAAATGGTAAATGATACCATAGCCATGATGCCCGTAGAAACAGGTATCCAAGATGACTCTTATATCGAAGTAACCAAAGGTATCGAAGTAGGTCAAATCATTGTAACAGGACCATACTCTTTGATCTCCCGTATACTTAAATCCGGAGATGTAGTAGAACCTGTAAAACAAGAAGATCTGTACAAAGACTCCTAGCGTATTACATCCATAAATACAAAGAGGTTACCCTTACACAGGGTAACCTCTTTTCGTTTGGCACCAAGCATTTACACCAAGAAAAATAACATAATAAGGCGTGTTTTACCTGCTCAGCACAATCTACTTATGCTATCTTTACCCGCATGCAAAACGCCCTCATTACCTTTATCAAAAACCCAATCAGAGGTCAGGGCAAAACTCGACTAGCTGCTGATGTAGGAGATGAAAAAGCACTGCGCATCTACTTGGCACTTATGGACCATACTCGGAAAGTGGCCCAACAAGTTCATGCTAATCGCTACTTATTCTATGACCAATACATTGATACGGCTGACTCATGGTCATCCCTTCTTTTTCAGAAGCATCTACAATCAGATGGCGACTTAGGAGCACGCATGGAAAATGCCTTTTCCCTGGCACTGCAGCAACACCAAAAAGTCATGATCATTGGTAGTGATTGTGCCCAGCTAACCCCGGATATTATATCCCACGCTTTTGAGTCGCTAAACAACCATGATGTAGTTATTGGTCCTGCTCTGGACGGAGGGTACTATTTGATTGGTATGAAGCGATTATATCCGTTTTTATTTCAGGATATGCCTTGGAGTTCCGATACTGTTTTTACAGAAACCCAAAGAAGAATAAAACAGCACAACTTATCATGGGATAAAGGCCCTACCCTTTCCGATATTGATTATGCTACAGATTGGGAAACATATGGCTGGACCATATAGTTACCCAACGTACAAAACGGGAATGTCTACGGAATCCAGCTTACTGTCTATGCCTTATTTTTCTTTACTTTCTTCAAGAAAATTCGTCCTCGATCCCGTCCATCAAAGAAAGGTGTTGGAATGAGTGCCTGCCAATATCCATTTAGCGTAGTCTCCCAAATACTCGGCCGGTAAAGTAGTTGATACTTTCGCGTATAACGAGGTTTTACTTCTACACCTTCCAGAGGAATAAACTCCACGTCTGTCAAATAAAGTGACATATCACCATACAACATGCCACGAATCTCCATTTCAACAACCTTTCCTCGCTCCAGATGAACATACGACTTACCGCGTATTTTTTTACCTTCCTTTTTGATAAAAACTTCAAAATCATAGCTATTCTCCGAATCCAGACCACCATCCGTAATGGATCCTTTCCAAAGACCTTCTAATTTTTCTTGAGCGAAAGCCATAGGGCTGATCAACAAACAGCACATTGACAAAACTATAATTCGAATCATATCGTGACATTTAAGGGGTTATAAGAAACATGTTATCCTTATTACTTGGAAGACTGCTGTTCAATATAGGCTCGTAAATCCTCCATCTGCTGATTGGTCATTTTTTCCTTGGTATAGTTTGGCATATAGGTTCGTTTTCCTGGCATGGGGCTGGTGCCGTAACGTCCTACCTGATAGAGCGAATATCGAGTGTATCGCGCCATGTGTTTGTTCAGATAAACGAACGTATTTTTAGCATGATCAAGCCTAAAAAATGAGTACCTCGCATTTTCATGGCAATGCATACAGGAATGATTATAAAGAAGTTCTCCATGTTCCGGTCGCCCTTCAATAGCGGTATATCCTGCTTGGCGGTCTTCTGGAGGTTTCAGGAAAGTAGCTGGTGCGTAATTGAGGTATTTGGATGACACCAACTCTTTTATTTCTTTTTGTTTTTTCCCTGATTCTAGGGCTTTTTGTGTTAAATTTCGTTCCTCTTGAGTCATCTCCAAATCTCCAATCTTGAGGCCAATCGTTTGGAGATATGCAACTATAGATTCGAGTTCCCACTGGTCTAATGATCGCCCTTGTGCACATTCTACAGCACAGAGTTGAATCGCTTTTCTCAATGATTCTCTTGCAGAAAAAACAAGCTCACCATACTTTTCCTGATAATCTCCATTATAAAAATAACGTCGGTTCACTACTCCGTACAAGGTCGTTCCTTGCAGAAAAGGAATCTGATTATCCGCAGCAAATGCCAATCTCGCTTCTGGATCGGGATTGGTTAAATCAGGGTCTTCTTTTACTATGTTATGACAAGAAGTACAAACAAAGTGCGCGCTCTGCTTTTTATTTTTCTGCCCTTCTGGCCCTTGAGCAAACCCGGTTAAGACGAGTGACTTTCCTTGTTCAACGGAAACCCCTGGGACAGACATATCAGGCATCCACGGGTTTTTTTCGCCCAGTGCATCTAATACATCCACTACCATGGTATCATCCTTTAATTCTATTGCGGTAGGTGATGTTCTATCTAATAACCAACCGAGCAGCCCCACCAGAAAAACCACGTATATCGACTTCATATGTATTTGTATTTACAGGTTAAAAGGCCGTGAAATCGTGAATCCTAATCTGAATTCCCCATCCAGCCAATTTGATGTGGTGTAAGGAATGTAGCTCGTCTCCATGATATGTGTTGCGTTCGTTAGATTGATTTGAAAAACATGCCCTCCTGTTTCAATTTCTACCCCTATCCCTAATGCCGGGTAAAAGCCCCGATCTGTATCTCTAGACTCACTAAAGGGCAGCGTTGCATCTAATACCAATCCAAATACGCGACTCATTTGAATTCGACTAGCGAAACCTATACTTATAATTCCATTTTCATCCGCAAAGGGAACAACATTTCGATACGTATAACCGGCACTCGCCTGAAGAGAGAAAACATCAGAAAATTTTCGTGCAGCTATAATTTGCGTATGATATGCCATTCTATGCGCAAAAACATCAAAATGCTGGATTAGGTTTTCATTGTCTACAGCCTCCGCTGTAGATAAGGAAACCACCCCCAAAATGGCTAGACTAAGTGGTTTTTTGTTCTCTATGTCCTGTTGCAAAAGACGAACTTTAGCTACCCCGTTCAGAAGTTGATTCAGACCTGCTGTCCCGTTAGGTAATGATCCTCCTCCTTTTGCTCGATGAACACCGACCATGACATGGTCTGATATTCCATACTCAGCACCAATCAGAACATCCGTTGCTGTTTCTAGTCCGTAGAAGGTAGAAAAACCACCCAGATCACCAAGTACATCGCCAAAACGATGCGTAATACGAATATCCAGTTGGCGCTTCGTCAGTGTTTCCGTTGAGTGGCTATTAATAACCCTTGTATCTTTAAATGTAGTATAGACAGGCGTTTGAGCCCCTAAGAAAGAGGTAGCCCCAAAAAACAAAAAACAACAGAAAATGAATCTCATGATGATAGAAGATTTAACGGCAGTTTGAAAATCGTCAATGTGACACGCTGAAAATCCAACAAGACAATGTAATTAGGCACTGCGTTATCAATGACCTGAGCTGATTTCTACTTGCATTATTGGAACGCATTCCCTCATATAGTTTATCTACCAGATCAAGACACTCGCCGAAGGCAACCTGTTTTCAAATGCGGGAAGGCAAACTGTCATAAAAGATTACCTCTCAGATGGTATCCCCAACATACGCCATACATCCATAACGGCAGTTACAACCCGTTCGTATACGCCCACCACGGAACTACTGTACCCGAGTTCAATGAAGTAGACGAACAATTATTTCGTAGCACACAACTACACTTTACAAAATAATCAAACAATAATTGATTTCCGAAGACATTCCCTGCTTAGTTTTCCATATTTGGAAAAGACGGTATGGCATTAACGAACGGGATAATAGTGGCGAAATATTTTCATTTATAGAAATCGAATCCATCTAGATGTCGTTTAGCTAACGCTATTTCTAATCAGACTTTCATTGACGAAAGAATTCTTAGATTTTGACGTTCCTATTCGATAGTCATATATTAGAGAGTCGGAATATTATTACCCGTATTCTTGTTTTACATTTAAATTAAAGATGTTTATCTATGCGATGAACAAGATGAACCCTTAGGGTGTACTTATAAAAGTCGGGCTTAAGGCGTACCTTTAGCTCTTATAATTTATTTGACTAAAAAATACTCATTTATGTATCCTGCTGAATTGACTGCGCCCATGGCAAAGGATCTTACTGATCATGGGTTTCAGGGTTTGACAACTGCTGAAGATGTATCCCAAGTTCTGGATCAGCAAGAAGGAACCGTTATGGTTGTCGTAAATTCCGTTTGTGGATGTGCTGCAGCGAATGCGCGCCCTGGTGCCAAGCTAGCTGCTCAAAACGGAAAGGCACCAGATCAGATGGTAACTGTTTTTGCTGGAGTGGATCGTGAAGCAACAGATAAGGCACGCTCGTATATGCTTCCTTACCCCCCCTCATCTCCATCCATTGCACTTTTCAAAGACGGAAAGTTAGTACACTTTTTAGAGCGTCACCATATCGAAGGAAGATCGGCTGAAATTATTGCTGAAAATCTCAAGATGGCTTTTGATCGCTTCTGCTAAACAAAAAAGTCCTTCCCAGCGTATTGGGAAGGACTTTTTTATGGTGCTAACCGTTCTATTTTCCAACTATCATCTTCTTTAAGGTATCGTATCCGGTCGTGAAGTCTACTTCTTCTCCCTTGCCAAAACTCAACAAGCGTTGGCACAACCAGAAATCCCCCCCAGTGATCCGGTCTGGGTAAAACCTCATCTGAGACATACTTTTTTTCTAGTGCTTTTACATTCTGTTCAATCACCGATCGATCAGCTATGATCTGACTTTGTGGGGAAGCCCACGCACCAATTTGACTACTCTTTGGCCGACGTTGAAAATAAGCAGTAGAATCGGTTGCACTAATTTTCTGTACCCTTCCTTCTATTCGAACCTGACGTTGTAATTCCAACCAATTAAAAACAAGACTGGCTAAAGGATTACGATCTAACTGGCGACCTTTTCCAGAATTATAGTTGGTAAAAAACACAAATCCTGCCAATTCAATACCTTTTAAAAGGACTACACGCGCACTTGGGCAGCCATCTGCCTTGATCGTCGACAGGACCATAGCATTAGGCTCCAGTGTTTTAGCATCTACAGCTTCTTGAAACCAATGTTGAAATTGAGATATTGGGTCTGCTAGAACATCAGAAACATCCAGCATAGCGGCTGAATATTCCTTACGCATTTCCTGAATATTCATGATGTAGTCTTTTTCATGTAAAACATGAGGCGCAAAATTGTTGCAAGAATAGTCAGTTAGGTTACACCCCTACTGTTAGCACCTCTACCCAAAAGAAAAAAACCCTCGGTAAACCGAGGGCAAAAGATAAAAACAAAAACTATGAACAAACGATTTTTAATCTATTCTATGTGCCTTACGGCACTGCAAAATAACGAAATATATACCAAAGATGCCACTCCTGTCCCGTTAAATTACCGTTACCAAAGAGACATCTTAATCTCAAATCTCGGAATTTAGGTTATACCGCTTGAGAAGATACCGGCTCCACTTCCACTTCTGATTTAGACCTAAAAACAGCTCTTACCCAACGGTTCAATCTATAAGTTAAGAAGAACATGGCAGGTACAACCACCAACGTCAGGAAGGTTGCAAATACCAACCCATAAATTACTGCCCATGCCAAAGGGCCCCAAAAAGCTGTGTTATCCCCACCAATAAAGAAGTTTGGATTCCCTTCTGTAATCAGCGTAAAGAAATTGATATTAAATCCAATCGCTAAAGGCAATAATCCTAGAACCGTTGTAATGGCCGTTAGTAAAACCGGACGTAAACGGGTAGCACCGCCTTCTTCAATCGCTTTTTTAACTGTTGCAATAGGTAAACCGTACATATCTTTAACGCCAGCAGCTTTAACCTTATCCCGGATCAAAATATTCGTGTAGTCAATCAGAACGATAGCATTGTTAACCACAATTCCAGCCAGAGAAATAATCCCAAGTCCTGTAAAAATAACCGAGATAGTCATACCTGAAAAAGCATATCCTAGAAATACACCAATCGTACTAAACAGTACCGAAAGGATTATGATAAAGGGAGAAGAAATGGAATTAAATTGAGCAACAATGATGATAAAAATGGCAAACAAAGCAATAGAAAAAGCCAAACTAAGGAAGCCTAGATCTTCTGCTTGCTGCTGCTGCTCACCTGTAAATTCGTAATTGTAACCATCCGGCAAATTGTAGCCTGCCATTAACTTGTCTATTTCTGCCACAATCTCATTTGCATTGTATCCTTCTAAAACATTGGAATAAATAGTTACTACACGATCCAAGTTTTTCCTCTTAATCGCACTATAGGTAGAACTATATTCAATGTCTGCCACAGCTGAAATAGGAACCTGAACAATACGACCCGTAGCCGGTGACCGGAAGGTTACTCGTGTGTTGAGTATCTGCTCTATATTATTGCGATAAGACTCCTCCAGCCTTAACATGATTGGATAATCATCCTCTCCGTCTTTGAATTTACTAACCTCACGACCAAAAATAGCGGTCCGGATGGTATTAGCAATATCAAAAGTGGATATTTCGTAACGACGAGCCGCTGTTCGATCAATACGAACCAATAGTTCTGGTTTGCCAATTTGGACATCAGCTTGGAGCTCTTCTATCCCTGGTATCGACTGGCGGTTAATAAAATTAATCACCCGATCGGATAAGATAGCCAATGAGTCCATACTTTCCCCCTGAATCTCAAGGTTAATTGGTTTCCCCGTAATTGGGCCATCCGCATTTTTATCAACCACGATCTGAACTCCAGGAATCCCTCTAGCTGCATTCCTGATGTCCTCCATGATATCATAGGTGGAAATACCTCCCCTTTCTTCAAATGGTACAAATGATACGGTTAAACGAGCCTTATTCGGAGACGCCCCTGGCTCGGGAGGTCCATTTGGGTCAGAAGTGTTTTCACCAATCTGTAATAGAACCGCCTCAACCACACCGTCATAGGGGGTGATCACCTTCTGAATTCGTTGCTCCACTTGGCGTGAAACCATATTTGTAGCTTCAATATCTGCACCTAATGGTAACTCTATGAATGCATTCACATAAATCGGCGAAGCCGAGGTGAAAAAATCCACCTTAGGTGAACGCCAAGCCAAAATACCAATAGCTAAAAACAGCAGCATAAAACTACCACCAAATATCAGGATAGGTACTTTTAATGCCCTACCAATAAAACGATCATACCCTCGTTCCAGAATTGGTAATATTCGACCCTGAAATGTAAAGGAAGCTGGGCGAAGCACAAAGTGATTGGTCAAGATCAGTACAAAAGCTACCCCCATCAGGTTACGTAATGCGAGAACATTGGCAAAATGACCTGCAACACATACCAACAAAACAATCCCTGCACCTATTAATACATTCCTAGTTTTTCGTACCCGAACAGCCCGGTCATCTGATCGCTCATCTACTTTCATAAAAGAGGCTGCAAAAACCGGATTGATAATAAGCGCTACAAATAAAGATGAGGCTAGAACAATAATCAAGGTAACCGGTAAATACAATAAAAAGCTACCCAAAATACCTGGCCAGAATGCCAGTGGTATAAAAGCAGCTAACGTTGTAGCGGTAGAAGCAATAATGGGCATAGCTACTTCTCCTGCCCCGTACTTTGCCGCAGCAATGGGCTTGTAGCCATTCTGCATATACCGGTAAATATTCTCAACCACCACAATGGCATTATCCACCAAAAGCCCTAAAGCCAAAATGAGGGCAAATAATACCATAATATTAAGGGTCACACCAGAAATCGATAAAAATAGTATCCCCATCAGCATCGATAATGGAATCGCAATTCCAACAAAAGAAGCATTCCGGATACCAAGGAAAAACAAAAGGACCAGTGTTACTAAAATGACACCCGAAATAATACTATTCTCTAAGTTATTTACCTGGTTACGGGTATTTACGGATTGATCATTAAATAAAGAAATATTCAAATCCTCTGGTAACTTCTGGCGCGCTTCTTCGACAATCTCTTTAATTCGATCACTAGCGTTAAGCAGGTTTTCACCACTACGCTTAATGACATCTAAAGAAATAACCGGTAAACCATCCATACGAGCGATACTCGTTTTTTCAGCATAACCATACGTTACTGTAGCAATATCATTCAAGTAAATCGGGCGCTGATCTTCTGATTTCACAATCAGGTCTCTAATCTCGTCCACATTCTCAAACTCCCCGGCTATCCGAACCGCCCGGCGAAAGTTGTTATTCACCAACTCCCCCCCTGACATAGTTATATTCTCACTGGAAATAGCATTCTGAATATCTTGAAAGCTAACTTTAACAGCCTCCATCTTAGGCAGATCCACATCCACTTTAACCTCACGATCCAGATTCCCTTTCAATTCAACACTTGAGATTTCGTCCAATTCCTCAATCTGTTCCTCAAGATATTCAGCGTAATTTAGTAACTCATCGTTGGTATAATCCCCGGCAACGTTCACGGTTACAATGGGTATTTCAGATAAATTAATATCCAAAATGGTTGGCTCAGCATCTAAGTCATTAGGTAAAGCTCCTTTTGCTTTATCCACTGCATCTTTTACCTTTTTTACTGCATCATCAATGTCAATATCTGATTCAAATTCCGCTGTAATAACGGAATAGTCCTGAATAGAAGTTGACTTGATGTCTTTGACCCCAGTGATGGACTGCAATTCCTTTTCAATAGGTCGTGTCACCAGGTTTTCAATATCTTCAGCCGAATTACCAAAATAAGGGGTGTTAATATAAACAGTAGGTAAGTCAACTTCTGGGTATTGTTCTTTGGGCATCGACTGATAGGATACCAATCCAAATAACAAGATCATAAACGCGATCAAGAAAATACTTGTCGCATTATCCACTGCAAAAGATGACAAGCCAAACTGGCGTTTCGTAGAATTTTCTATTTGTTGATTAGCCATTATTTGCTTCCTGTTTTTGTGCTTGAATACGAATAGGGTCATCATTGGCCAGTCCCCTGGCACCTTCAATAACCAATGTTTCTGTTCCGGTGAGCCCTTGCGTAATCACCACTTTCCCTTCGTAGCTCTCACCAATTTCTACATACTTTTTACGAGCAACAGTCCCTTCACTTCCTTCGGCAGTGACAATAACAAATCGCTTTCCACCCACTTCTTGCTGTACCAAATCCAGAGGTATAACCACGGCATCTTCCAACTCAAAATCTTTAATCAGCACATTTACCAGAAGGTTAGGCTTAAGCATACCCTTGGGATTACCTACGTTAACTTCAATTTTGAACGTACGATTGCTAGCATCTATCGTACTTCCTATCATGCGGATACGCCCTTCTTGTTCCATATTAAGACCGGGGTAATACATCTTTACCTTATCTCCTACTTGTACATTTTGCAGGAAGTTTTCCGGTAGATCAGCAACAACTTGTAGTCGAGCTGTATTCAGAATGGTAACAATTGGGAAACCCGGACTGGCTAACTCTCCTCCTTTTAAGTTGACGACATCAACAATACCAGAAATAGGTGCGTACACTTTACCTTTGGTCATCTGAAAACCCAGTATTTCAATACCTTTCTCCAATCGCTCTACATTGTTTTTTGCTTCGAGATATTGTAATTCTGATCCTATATTTTGGTCCCATAAACGCGACTGACGCTCGTATACGTCTTTAGCCAGACGCCATGAGATTTCTAATTCTGCCTTTTGTTTACTGATCTGCTCTAGATCCAACTCTGCAATGAGCTGGCACGCACGCACCCGATCTCCTTCTTCC
>JABSSK010000111.1 GCA_013214265.1 Saprospiraceae bacterium
TGGGCTAAGTTATTTTAAGTAATTGGTTTACTGTGCAAAATCACTCTACTTTTCACATTTCAGGCTTCACTCGGTCAATAATTTCTATTATTCCACACCTAGTTTCCAGTGGCTTGGCCACTGGTATACCAAGCAATTCGTTCACGTTGGTTTTTGACAAGTTAGTGGTAGCTACTGTCCTTTTATCCAAAAGACTTTACCAAACTGCAAGAACAGCTTTTTTTCACTTTCCTCAGTCCAACGTTGCATTCTACTGTCACTTCCTTCCTCCGCTAAGCAATATAATAAACGAAAATCTTCGATCATGATGAGCAATGATTTATTATTTTTTCCATCCGCCAATTTAATTAAATCGCCTGAGCTTTTTTAAGCTCTACAATTTCACTAAGTGTAAATTCCATCGAAATATCTTCAATTGATGTTTTAAGAACTAAAGTAGATGTGTCGATTGAATTGATAATTTGCGTTAAATCGCCAGGTTCATGCGAGCTGGCCGTGAGCAATCTCACTATAAACAAATAATCTCTATAACTCTCCAATGTTAATTTCATAAAATATTCCATTATTTATGTACAACTGTTATTTACATCAATATACACCTTAGTTTAAAAAACAAACAATTGTTAATAACATATTTGACTATCTTATATATCATCGTTATTGAACACCTAGAAAACAGTAAATCACAACATTGTAAATTAAGTTTAGACATTAACCCCATATGATTACTTTGACCTTATCCAAAGGACTTCTCAGTTCGCAAAGCGGACCTTATCGAGCATTAGTTAAGCAATACTTTTTCTCATGATTAGCCAAAGTGCGTAAAAGAGGGATCATCCTGGTTAGCTTTGTGTTTACTAGACAATTTACTGATGGTTAATTCTTCGTTGAATACGAGGGATAATAAGGAAGATTAAATTTATTTAATACTTTTGTGCGTACTTAACTTTCCCCCTGGCTTGTTTTTAATAGCTTAAGTGTCTATTTTTGGTAGTATTAATACAGTAACTTCATATAATATATGAAATCCCAATTAGAATTATTTACGTTTATTTAAGGGGTCATAAAATGCTGGATTTAGCAACATTAATTTCTAATGTATGTGATTTGATGGAGACTGAAAAGGAGTATTGGTATAGGGGGCATAGCAAAAAATCCTATAAACTTATCCCTACAGTTTTTAGACCTCTGAATAAAGAAGGGACTCAGTTTTATGATGAATCTAAATTGTTAGCTGAATTTGTAAGACGTCATCCAGAAGCAATGCGAGATCATTCCTCAACGATTGAACTACTTACTTATGCTCAACACTATGGATTACCAACAAGATTACTCGATTGGACTCAAAATCTTTTAGTCGCTATCTTTTTTTGCTGTAAAGAACATCAATCTGAAGATGGTTATTTATACATTCTACAGCCACCTTATTATGAAAAAAAGACACTAAGTTTTCACGAGTCACTAGTTAATTCTATATCTCCAGAAGATGTCCTAGAACTAATATTAAACGAATCTGAATTTGATACACTAGATAAAGTAATTAAAAAACTGAATATTAATGGGGTTCCGTACGCAGATTTTAAAGATATGAGTGATACAGAACTATCACACTGGGCTTTTGCTCAAAAGTCTTTTTTAATACAAAGTTGTGAGAAAGATATAACTCATTGGTGGGTTAGATCATCTTTATGCGCATATAAACCTTTTTTAATTAATGAACGGTTAGTAGCACAAAAAGGATGCTTTACTTCACATAGTGGTAAATATATTAAAGGTGTAAGTACATTGAATGCGATTGATATTGAAAATGAACCAGGTGAATCACCAATAGTTTCTAAAATAGAAATTAGAGCGAGCAGTAAAGTTAATATATTGAAACAATTAGAAATATGTGGAATTGATGAAGCGACACTTTTCCCAGAATTAGAGTATCAAACTAGATCAATCAAGGAACAGTGTGTTGATTATTTATGACTATCAGCCAGCGAGTTTAACCTCTCTGGCTCATTAAATGACCTTGTTTAAATCCTTTGTTTGAGTAAGCGCGGCTATCAATTGAATTTACAGGACAGAGCGTTCATCCCCATCATTTGAGATCAAAGGGTCAGATTAGAATGGTACTTGGTTAAGGGATATTAATATATAAATCAATATGGTAGAGCCATGTGTTAAGTTGTATGTTTAAGCGAATTGCTTTAATTTACAGAGTAATCCTTTAGAAATAACAACCGCTTGATTTTTGAACTAAAGTCACACTTCAGGAACCTACAATAAGACACTGATTAATAATGTCTTTTATCTTAACCAAGTGCCATTCTACTCTGACCCCTTGATATACAAGGTTGAAATTAAATTAAATATATGTTTTTATTAGGTATTAACTAAGAAGTTACGGTTGGTTTATTTGATTTTACTCTGACCACAGAGTTTTACTGTTAGGGGCCTTTTCTGAAGAAGTTTTTGATAGTTCTAACGTTAAAAGTCCAAGAAAGGCTACCAATGACCATAAATCAAAAAAATAAAAGCCTTTACTCCTTTTTATGTGATTTTTTTTGACCCAGGAGCTTTTGCATCTAGATGATAAATCAAAAAGAATGTGCTTATTGTGAATCCGAGATTACGAAAAGCAATGACTCAAAGGAACATATAATCCCAAACTCTATTGGTGGGAGGAAAACAGTTTGTGGATTTATTTGCCAGACATGCAACAATTCATTAGGTCGGTCTTGGGATGCCGCATTGGCCAAGCAGCTTGAGTGGTTTTCACTCACTATTGGTATTAAGCGTGATAGAGCTATTAATTCAAAGAAAAACATGATCGTACAAACACAGGACGGAACTGAACTACGTTTGCAATCTACAGGTATTATTACTTCTAAAGATCCATTTTGTGAATTGACAGAATCCGACGGCCAAGTCAATATTCGTATGTTTGCACGCACGAAGTCAGAGGCCGAGGATATGTTGAAAGGTATTAAAAAAAAGTATCCTGAATTTAATGTTGAAAAACAATTAAAAAGCCTAAAACTGATGCCCTTTAAAGTGAATAGTGGATTGCAGCCCCGGTTAGAATTAGGGGGTGTTAATACAGAGTGTTCCATAGTTAAGACTGCCATTGCAATGTGTGTCGATGCTGGTATTGAGTCATACCGCTGTGAAATTGGTATTCACACATTAAAGACCCTAGCCAGTGGCAAAGGATTTTGTCCTTTTTATACTCATGATATGGTTATCGATCGTCCTAAGAGCAATTTATTTCACCTCGTGACCATTCGAGGTGACCCAGAAAAGTCCACTCTTATTGCATATATTGAGTATTTCGGGGCAATGAGGAGGATGGTTAAACTTAGCAATAAATTTAAAGGGAATAGTTTTAAATCTGTATATGCTATTAACCCGCACTCTGGTGAAGAATTAGATCTATCTGTGAATTGGGATATACCAGAGGATGAGCTAGAGGCCGCGTTCAATGACTCGGAATGGAGTTATAAACCTTTTGCTAATGCTTGCGAAAATGCTGTAAAAATAGCATCTGATGTGCGGAAAATGAGGGAAATACATCATGGTTTTAGTGATAAATTATCAAATGTGAGATCTCATCTAGGACTCGAAAAAGATAGCATGCCTGAATTGAAAGACAGAGACGAATTTAACCGTTTTATGACGAAACAGTTAGGTTCCTATCCAGACTACATTAACGACATTCCACAGATGCCGACACGTAAAAAGTGATGGTATTATGAGATGAATGCCTTGGGTCTTCTTGCTCCGCAACATTTCCCTTCAAACAAAGGTACTAGTGATACAATATCTAATCCAAAAGCATAATTTAGTTATTATGCTTAATGTCGTCTTAGTGGTAAAAGCGCCACTATTTGTAACAAGCTAACGCTCCCTAAGCGACTTAGACAGCCAGAATTGAGTTTGGTGGATTTTTAATTTTTGATATACATTTTCTAATCTGAACTAAATTGAAAATTGCCACGATCACAAAAAACTTGATTAAAAAATTATTGAGCACTGAGGTTATCAAAGTGCGCCAAGAGGACATTAGCGGTTGTTACCCTAACGTCATATTTACTAATAAAACGGACGTTTTGACTTTTTGGAATACTGCAAACCAAATCATGAGGCTTTAACGTAATATCTTTTTTTATTAACTAAACTATGTACCTACAAATAAAACTAGTACATAGTTTAGCTTTAGAGGGTATATGAAATATTGATCCCCTCTAACTCTCTACTAATGTATTTAGTTTCTATTAATTAATAAGGAAGGAAATAAATTGAAATTGAAACTTGAACTATTGGAAACTTCTTCGTTTCTAGAAAAGAATTTTCATGCAGTTATTGATGCTCATGGTCTTTATAATACTGAACAGTTTGTTTTAAGGTTAAGTCCTAAAAATCATGGGTTAATCGACGAAATAACCGATGGAAATTTTGATTCAAATATTGATTCAAATATTGATAGTGATTTGATTCAGGCATATTCGACGTACTTACATGAAACTATACATTGGTGGCAACATACGGGCTCTATAACAGGCCTAGTAATGAGCCTTTGTTACCCTCTGCAAACTCATCTTAATAGTGTCAATCTTAAGAATTGGTCTAAAATTGGTAAAATTTCAAAATCTGTAAAAACGCATTCATTAAAAGGTGAACTTTCAGGTCTATTACAAAACGATAACAAGCAAGCTTTAGGCAATACAATTATAAATAATACGATGGATATAGATTTCTATAAAAGATGGATTCTCCAGCCGAATAAAGCAGAAGAAATATTCAACGCACCATATTTCGAATCACAAGGGCATTCATTTCAATTTGTTTATGGGAGTCTAATGGATTACATAAAAGAAATTGCTAAGCCCTTACCTAATGTAATGCCAGATACCCGACACTGGGAGAAAGAGTTTGAAAAACTACTTAATAGAAAGGCTAATGGCTATTATTATCGTTCTCCAATCTTAAAGAAAGAAATAGGAGTTGTTGAGTTATTTGAAGGACAAGCATGTTTCTCTCAAATGCAGTTTATAGCCAATTCTTTTAATAGAGTCGGTAAGTTAGAAGATTTTAAAAAATCAGGTATGCTTCATGGTGTCTATGAAAAAGCATTTAATACATTTATTAAACTAACTCACTTTGAGTTTCCTGAAACAGTTTTAGATCCTGTAGTCGGCTTATTTTTATTGGTTTGTGATTTATCTATAAATCCCGTTGAAGGCTTTCCATGTGATATAGAAAACTTTGAAGATTTTGTTCATATTGCAGATCCCGGTGTAAGATTTGATTTGCTATGCGCAGCTGTTATAAATTTGAATTTGAACCCAAATGATTACCTTGTGGAATATACAAAGCAAGAATATATTCAAGTGGCTTCTTTATTGCTAGATTCATCTAACTTGAAGGCTCCGTGGGAAGGTTGGATTCAATTAGAAAAATGGATAGAGGGAAGCTCTGAGTTGAAGTTAATAATGGAAGAACATGAAAGCTTTAAATTCAAAAGTAAAGATATTGTATTTCGTGTTTTATTATCTCATTTTATTTCTTTTTCTAAAGATAAGTTCGAGCATCCAGAATTTTTTTGTTGGCCCGGTTATTGGAAAGCTAGCGGAATAAATACTGAAATAGTTCAATCTCTTTGGTTAAAACACCTATCTTTGTTTTCTGATAAGGAATGCGATGACGGTATATTCATCAGAAAATTTTCAGGGAAAGACGATGCTGATTTACATAAAGTTTTAAACGAATTTTTCGGGAATAACTTAGTATATAACTTGACCAGACAGTGGATACTTAACGATGGTGATTTCAAATATAATTTCAAATGGTTATCTGAAGACATATCCGAGGAAGAGTGGAAAGGATGGGCTGATTCAGTTTTCAACAAATTATATGGTGTCTCTATATCTCAAATAGAAGCAGGATAGATACCGTATAAAACAGTGAGCGAGAATCCATTCGAAACAAAATATTTCTATGATTGACTGCTAAGAGGGGTCGGACCTACATAACAGTCTGATTATATGATGTTTCATATCAATAACATGCCATTTTAAAGGCTTAAACGTATGTTTTTAGCCTATAAATGGATAACAAAATTAACTAAGTATCACTCATCGTTAATAATTGTCATGTAATTGGGGTCATGCATGAAAACTGCTGATTATCAGGTCTTGTTTTTAGCTGTTAGAGTGGGTGTCCGTTTTATTTTAAATCAATGACATTTCTCACTTTGAAGGGAAGAAATTACTTAACTAATAGATGCAAAAAGGGGCTAATTAGCCCCTTTAGATACATAAATTATATAGCCTAAGCAATTTTTTTCAATTTACTTGCAATAGACTCTTGAAATGCACTATTAATTTTTCGGATATTGTTTGCACAAACTTCCGCTTTATCCAATAATTTGGTAACTTCTACATGATCATATGGTTTTTTCATAATTCACGCTCCTAGCGTTTTTAGTACATAAAAATTGTTAAATATAAGGTTTTTCATCAAGTGCTGCTATTGCGGCACCGAGAGAGTCAGAACATTCATTATTTATAGCCTCAGCTAAATTTCTTGCTAAACGAATATAATCTTCAACTCTTTCTAAAATTTCATAAGTTACTGACGAGAGATAACTAGATAGATCATCAATGATATTTTTAAATGTTTCTAATTCTTTGACCTGATCCATAAAAGTAGGATCGCGATCTTGTAAAACATCTATAGGTGTTAATCTAGCAGTACTTAACATAGAGCTAATTTCCCCAAATATTTGTTCATGTAAATCGTTAAATCGCTTTTTGGCCATTGAAATTTGTGTATCTTGAATATTATCTGTCATATTACTTCCATGAAGTTTGGTACTTAATAGCGGTACCTGATTTTACGAATAAATTGTGATTCGCATCTTACAGAAAATGTTGTTATAAAAAAAGAATAGTACATCAATCGATGTTCCGCTAATTTTCTTTTAGAAACCTGTATTGACATACATTCTCATATATGAATGTTCTTTGCAATTAAACTTAACAATATATTTGTATTGGTGTATTCAATGTCAATGTTTTTTTTACAAATAATTAATTTGTTTTTTGAATAATGCAAATCTAAGGGGGGTCGGACCTACATAACAGTCTGATTATATGATGTTTCATATCCATAACATGCCATTTTAAAGGCTTAAACGTATGTTTTTAGCCTATAAATGGATATCAAAATTAACTAAGAAAAATTAATTAAAAAATTAATTAGAATTAATTAGGCCACCCATTATTAAATTCCCTAAAGATTCATATGTTATTAAGGTAGGTGACCAGATTAATTATTTTGTCATTTTATCCAAAGGACTTTTTGTTCGCACAGGCGACATAAAGAGTCATTGATTGTGAAGGTCAAGTTTCGGATCATACAACGGACAAAAAATTTCATACTTCGTAGGGCGCTATGGGGCACTTAGTGAGATAGAATTTATTGTACCAATGTTGTTTTCGGATAAGTTATTGTAATGATAATTTTTCGATTCCAATAATGGACAGTTCCTTTTCCTTAAATAGCAAAAGGCAATACACGATCCCAAACATTCCATTTTCTATTATTTTTGATCCAAATTATGGCAATAATTCCATTTAATACTAAGCTAAATATTACAAGGTAACTAATTGTTAATATGGAAGTTGAACATGCGAAATAAATTAGAATAAGCATATGATAAAATTGTTAGATTATCTAAGAAAAAAAATGAAAGGGAGTATTACCTATCCTACGATGATTAAAGCAATAAGAGATACACAAGAAGCTGTTGATGACGATTTAAATGATGTTTCTTTTGACGATATAGAAACATTTGAGGAAAAAAGTTACTCAACACCCAATGAGTTCAATAATGAATTTATTCCAGAAGAAATTAAAATTCTAAAATGCTCTAAATTAAGTAAAGAGTCAGTTAAGCTTCTCATCCACGGAGCACGAAAAACTAGAAAATCAATCCAAACAGAAATGTCAATATTCGAAGTGGCATCTGAATTAAAGCAAGCAAAGGTTGAACTAGAGACCTTCCAAAAAGAACTAATTAATGCTGCTAACAGTAACAATATAGAGCTTAAGAAAGAAGCGCAGAGGAGATGGTTCAACATGAGTAAGATTGTAGGTGGTTACGTTATTGTGACGGCAGATTTAGCTGCTGCGATTGCTAAACCATGAACAATACCCATTGCTCTTAAATCAATGAAGCTAGGAGGTGATATAATTAAAAGTGGTTATCGATAATAATTGAAAATTTTAACATTATTTCAAAGTTATTACTAACTGAGCCACCCATCATAATAACTGGGCATTCATGAGCTTTTACAGAGCTTGATCTCCTTTTCTGGATAAATATTGACTGCAACACTACTTGTATATATTTTATACAGAAATAAATAATCAACAGGAAATTACAATGAAAATAACATTCGGACTGTTACTACTTACTTTATTAATTTTTCCTGCTCAATCACAAAAATTAATGACAAAGAGTCAAGTAGATGACTCAAAAGAAGCTGGTGTTACGCCTATCTTTGGTTCTTTTACAATAGATATCGAAGCTCACGAAGAAAACACTCTTTTCTTTGATTACATTAGAGGCGATAAGCAAGACAAACATCTGGATGCAAAACTTAGTTTGAGATATCCATTCACACATAAAAGATTTAACAACGGTGACTTATTAGGCGTTTATTTTTCCTTTACTCAAGAATTTGATTTCTATGCTGGCACACGCGATTCAGGTCCAGTAGTCAGTCGACGTTTTAATCCTAGTTATTTACAAGTTATGTATGGTTTTAAAGATAAAAAAGACGGATTAATTGAACTAAGGTTTAGTTGGGAACATGAATCCAATGGACAATCAGTCGACGACATAAATACATTACTTGCACAACGAAACGAAAATTATAATAAATACAAAGACGAAAAAGACTTTACCGAAGAAGATGCCTTTAAAATGGCGACAGAGGAATTGAGTCGCGGTTACGATTTTATTTCATTAGGCTTTTATTACCGCCATATTTTTGGTGACGCATTAGCGGAATGCTCAACCATTATTGAATGTATTAATTTTGAAGCTAAATTCAGACAACATACCACCAACATTGAAGATGAAATATTCTGGATGACAAACAATACTTCAGCACTTAACCATTTTCAAGGAAGTAAAATTACTGCATCTACACAATGGCAAGACAATAGCGAAAATAAAGAAAATAGAAAATTTTCAATTAGTTACAGGACTGGTGAGTTATTTAGCAATAAAGCTGGTAAAAATAATACGATTGACCTGACCTATACCCACGAAGTGGTAATTGATGAAACAGCAATACCATTGTCGTTATCTTATCATAATGGTTATTTGGAAGAATTATATAAATACCAAGAAAAATCTGTCTATTGGTCTTTAGGTTTTAATTTGGTGTTTTAGGAAGCAATATCGAGCACGGATAACCAATAAAGCGCTATGAGATAGCAATGCAGAAGCTAAAAAGTAGCCAACAAGGAATAAGAGAGGGGCCTATGACAAATGAGAATAGCTCTCAGACATCATAGCCCCCTGTAATTATTAAGATGAATAATTTAAGGCGTCCATGTAAAGCTGAATTTTGTTATTGTTTCAAACGCATCGTCGTTTACAAGAGGGTGGCTAACAGAAAATTTCGCGGAGAATTGATTACTGATAGTAAAGAGTATTCCGGCATCTACAGACGCATAGGCTTTTTTCAAGTCTTGTACCTTACCCACATCATTGTCTTTAAGCTCCGGAAACAAATGTTTAACGTCATCTGTATTGGCATAATAAGCAGAAAAACCAAGAGCACCTACTAACCTACCTTCTTTTGTCACAGGATTGACCTTTGTAATTGGTAGTTCTGCAGTGAATTGTACTGAAGCATATCCAGCCCCTAACTGCTTGGTTTTACCATCTGTATCTTTATATTCAAGTAGCTTCGCACCCGCCTGAAAGTTTATAAAACAGCCACCAAATCCAGCAGGGCTGCCAGCAAAGTCACAAACCCCTTCACCATCCCCATTAAGGCCAAATTGGTATACATCATCAGCGAACTTTATGTTCAGCAAACCGCTATTGGTACCCAACAACTTACTGCTTAATTGTTCTTTATTATTTTCTTTGTCTTCTGATTTAGCTGTAAAAAAAAGATAAAAAGGAATATATTGGGTCGTACTGTAATATAGGTTGTATTGAATGGCATTAATTTCAGCTTCAAATCCCCCATTAAAGCTACCAAAACTAAAATCACCCACTCCGTCTGGTACAGTTTGCTGGAATTGTTTTTTACAGGCATTACGTTTGTCTTCAGATTCATATAGAGCACTTTTATCTGCTCCGGCTAGGCTAAACTTCTGCACAGCGTTAATTTCAGCAACGCATCCTCGAGCAAAGTTCGTTTGTGAATTATCACCTGTTGCAACATAAAATTGATTAGGTGTCGTTTTGTCTTCATAAACATGACTTTTAAGAGGGAGTTGAGCGAAAGACGTTGTTGAAAATCCGCAACAAATCGCTAACAAAGATAGTTTTAAATGTGTATTCATACGTTTTGTTTCCCTATAATTGTATTTTTATAATTTTTTACAACTACAGTTAATTATTTCCACTGTAGTTTGCGATAATATAATTATTACCTTACTAAAAAACTTTTGTTATCATATTGATCCTACTAATAATCAAAGGGATTCAGAACACTTTGATTCATTAAGTGAAAATAAATCAAGTGACACCGACTCGATTAATTAGGTTTTTCGAAGGTGAAATTCCATTTTCAAAGAAAAGGGGAGTCTACATCCCTATATTAAGAATAGAGGTAAAGATCAAAAAATCAATATATTAGAATTAAAAAGCATCCGAAATACAATTTGAAAACATTAGAAAAAGTATCTTGAAAATTAAATATCCACCAATACCAACTTTAATTATCTAAGTCGCAATGGAGCGTTAGCGCCTTAGAATATTTCAGCAAAGGTCAGCAATCATTGGAAATAGTGGCTGTAATTTTGCCATTTTTAGCAACATAATTTATGTCAACAAAGTGGTAGCTACTGTCCTTTTGAAATTGAATTTATAAAGTTAGATCTTTTGTTCTGTGATCTTATCCAAAGGACTTCTTAGTTCGCTTTGGAGACATTAGAGTTAAAGTTTTTGCCATATTTTTTCTCATGAATGTTTATTTTATTGTTAGTGTGTTCCTATACAGTAGGCTGTGATTCCTGCTTTCTACAAGAAAGATCGGAAATTTCCTCCTTTCACACATCGAACAGTTGATTTGTTATTTTTAACTCATTGATCTACAGACAACAATCAAGTAATATCGCATTATTATAAATTATTAACGATTAACTTCATCTTGTAGAAAGAAGGAATTTTTCCTCATAATAAAGCTGTTAGGGTTCAAAGGAGTATTCGGTGCTACCCAAAAGATCTAAATCTCATAAGATAGATGAAAAATCAATTCATTTAATACAGACAAAGTTAAATGATGACTGGATTGTAAGAAACCAAGAGGGAACGGACTATGGGATTGATCTTCAATTAGAAAGGTATGGTGAAATACCTACGGGTGATTTCATCTTTGTACAAGTGAAGGGTACAGAAAAAGAATTTGATGGAGATGTAAAACTTAGTAATTTTCCAGTAAAAACAATTAACTATTCGTTACTTTTTTCTATTCCATTTTTTGTGTTTTACACATCGATTACATCTAAAAAAGTCAGGTATGTGTGGCTACAGAAATATGTAGAACTTAATTTGGACAAAAACAATCCTGACTGGAAAAAGCAGAGTACAGTGACAATAGAGTTTCCTGAAGAAAACGATATTGATATTAATATTAATAAAATAATCTCTATATCTAATAATGAAAAGAGAATCAAAATTGCTCATAAATATGTAATGCTTTACGAACGTTTCTATGAATTTCATAAAAAATTATTAGGTGGCGATTTAGGGGCAGCGAAAATTTGTCATGGGTTATTGAATCATATGATTAAAACTGGAGGTGTCGAAGAGTTTCGTGGTGATATATTTTTAGGTCCAGATGATGCTAGAAAAAAAACCACATTAATCACAAATCGTTTTATTTATGATAAAGCACAAGCAAATAAACCTCTAGATGACTCAGACTTTGAATCATTAAAAATGTTAAATCAATCTTTAAGATTGGGTAAGCTACATGCAGTTAATATTGAGCTTAGTGAAAATCTAGGGCATTGGATGAACGATACATTAGCATACTAGAACCCTAACAAGCTGTTAAACAAGGACAAAAAACAGTTGGTTTTGCTCCTTCGTCGCTAATTTTAACCAACTATTTTTTGCCTGTTAACAGGACGTTATATTTAAAGCAACCAGAATATTAGCTAAGGAGTTACTATCACTAAGTACCAAATAGATTTGTCAATATCTCAACAGTTGACTCCTTGTCCTTTTGATAATGTGGTAACCATTGATAATAGCTCTGATAGCTTTTTGTGGGATGAATTTCTAAAAATTGAAAATTACTTTAATAAAGAGTTCGACTACGGCTGTATACCAAATAAAAATTGCACTCCTTTACTTTTTACACAAGAGGCTATTGACGTTTATAAAAAAATGCCGATGCCATATCGCATATATGGAGCTTGTGCTTTTGAAAAAATAACAACTTCGCAAGATGAAGTCCACTGGGTTTTAGGATGGATATGGCTTCATCCATTTTTCCGTAATAGAGGTCTTATTAAAAAACATTGGCCAGTATTAGAAAAAAGATTCGGAAATTTTTCTATTAAAGAACCAGTATCTAATAGCATGTTGTCTTTTTTGAAACGTGTAGATCCTAACTCTGAACATAGAATATTATATACATACCAAGCGACTAAATGAGGATTACGCATACGGTCACATTTTTTGCGGAGCAAAAAAAAGCGCCCATTTGCTCCACC
>JABSSK010000112.1 GCA_013214265.1 Saprospiraceae bacterium
GGTAAGGCAAAAGCGATGTCCTGGAATGACATCGACGAAGCTGTAGGAAGCCAACTTACGAGTGGGCGCAGGATACGAATTGTTGCAAATACAATCATAAGTCCTGCGCACAAGAAAGCAGTAAGCGCTTTTTTAGCAGCTTATCCTAATGCTTCATTGGTTATGTACGATCCGATTTCCAGTGCTGCTTTGCTGGAAGCAAACGAGCAGTGCTTTGGTGAAGCTATCATTCCGGATTATCATTTTGATAAAGCGGATGTGATTGTCAGCTTCGAAGCGGATTTCTTGGGTACTTGGATTTCTGGTGAGGAATATGCGCATAAATATGTAGCAAACCGCAAGATCAAAGACGTGCATAACGCGAAGATGTCGCACCACATTCAAGTGGAGTCGTACATGTCATTAACAGGTTCCAATGCAGATAACCGGATCCTAGTTAAGCCTTCTCAGGTTGGAGCAGCGATTGTTGCCTTGTTCAATGAAGTAGCAGGGTTAACCGGAAACACAAAAGTTAATGGCCCTGCTCTATCTGGAGAACAAGTAGCTAAATTCCGGAAAATCGCTCAAGAATTGGTAGAACATAAAGGTGCATCACTCGTTGTTAGTGGTTCCAATAATGTGGGGGAGCAGATTTTGGTGAATGGTATCAATAATATGCTGGACAATTATGGCGCAACGCTCGATTTTACTCGTGCATCGTACCAGCGTCAAGGCCGTGATCAGGATGTTCTTGACATGATCCGCCAAATGAATGCAGGACAAGTGGATGCTGTTTTCTTCCTTGATGATTCGAATCCAGCTTACGATATACCAAAGGCTAAACAGTTTGTTGATGCGATGGCAAAGGTGCCACTACGTATTTTTATGGGTGGAACGCCAAACGAAACCGCTGTTCTTTGTACGCACTTGGCGCCAACGCACCACTACCTAGAAAGCTGGGGTGATGCAGAGCCTAAACGTGGACAGTATGCGCTTATTCAACCTACTATAGCACCGTTATTCAAAACAAGGCAAGCAGAGGAAAGTCTCCTGCGCTGGTCAGCTTCTGATTTGTTAGACGCTAATGCTGAGCAGCCTATGTATACATTCCTGCAGAACTGCTGGGAACAATCGATCTTCTCGAAGAAATCAGATTTTGTAACATTCCGTGCATTCTGGGACAGTGCTTTACATGATGGTGTTTATGATCTGCCAATGGAGGTTGTTCAAACTACACCATTGAACGCCGACTTTGCGTCGGCGGCAGGTAGGGTTAGAAAACCTTCGAATAGTGAGCTTGAAGTTTCTTTCTATGAAACAGTTAATGTGGGCAGTGGGCAATTCGCTGGCAACCCTTGGTTAATGGAAATGCCCGACCCTGTCGGTCGAACAACGTGGGGTAATTTCCTAGCAATTCCAGTAAAATGGGAAGGTGGAAACAGCTTTACTTCTTATAAAGATTTGAATAGCCGTGAGCTCTATGGGGAAGCCGACTTTGTTGAGTTTACCTCCAATGGCGTCACAGAACGTGTTCCAGCCCTTCGCCAATTTGGGCAAATGGAAGGAACTGTCGCACTGGCTGTTGGCTATGGCCGCACCGTAACCGGCAAAATGGGTAAAGCACTTGCCGATAAGATGGGTGCTAATGTGTACCCAATGCTTGGTGTGGATGGCAATGGAAATACACAGTACTACGCAACGGATGTGAATGTTTCGGATAAGGTAGGAACAGAAGATGAGTTCGCTTGCGTACAGTATCATCACACGATGGGAGTTACCGGAATCGACCCTAAGTCGAATGAAGAGATCAATGTTGATGAGAAAACTATAATGACCTTAGGTGAAGGTTATCAGGGAGGCCTGACTAACCGCTCCATTATTTACCAGGCTAATGTGCGCGAATTAGAGGAGCTTAAGCACCATATGGATGAAAAACGCGCCGAAGCACAAAAGCTAAACGAGCATACTTTATATCCTTACGAAGAGTATCGGG
Organism: Saprospiraceae bacterium; assembly: GCA_013214265.1. GTDB lineage: Bacteria > Bacteroidota > Bacteroidia > Chitinophagales > Saprospiraceae > DT-110. The sequence goes on from JABSSK010000112.1 coordinate 1,973, forward strand.
ATAACATATACGAGCAAGGGCACCACTGGGGTATGCATATTGATTTGAATTTATGTACTGGATGTGCTGCTTGTCAGGTCGCTTGTGTTGCCGAAAATAATGTTCCTGTTGTAGGTAAGCGGGAAGTAGCCCGTCATCACGAAATGACCTGGTTGCGTATCGATCGCTACTATTATGGTGATTATGAAAACCCTAATGTAGTTTATCAGCCGATGATGTGCCAGCATTGTGACAATGCACCCTGTGAAAATGTTTGTCCGGTAGCGGCAACAAACCACAGTGGGGAAGGCTTGAACCAGATGACATACAACCGTTGTATTGGTACCCGCTACTGTGCGAATAACTGTCCGTACAAAGTGCGTCGTTTCAATTGGTTGGACTATACGACAGCCGACTTATTCCCGGCTAATGAAGTTAACGTATCAAACGAAGATTTACCTTTCGGAGCCGATAACCTAACGCGTATGGTTCTGAACCCGGATGTTACGGTTCGTTCCAGAGGGGTTATCGAAAAGTGTAGCTTCTGTGTACAACGGATTCAAGAAGGAAAGCTTACTGCGAAAAGGGAAGGACGAATGCTGCAAGACAACGATGTTAAGCCTGCATGCCAAACGGCTTGTTCAACGGGGGCCATTGTATTTGGTGACCGCAACAATAAAGAAGGAGAACTAGCCAAGCGATTGGAAAATCCTTTGAACTATCTGGTACTGGAGGAAGTCAATGTGCAGTCTTCTGTTTTCTACACGGCAAAAGTTAATAATCGGGACGAAAGCCTGGATGCTTAGGTAATAATCCAATTTTGTCGCTTTTAATTTGATTGAATTAATGTCGCCCTTACGGGCAAAAAATACATCACAATAATGAGTGCATCAGTATCTCCGATTCGCAACCCGCTCGTAACAGGTAACAAGAGTTACCACGATATTACGGAGGACATCTGCTCGCCCACGGAAAGGACTCCAACACCTGCTTGGGTGCTCACCTTTATTCTAGCCGTTGCTGGACTAGCGTTATACGTTTTTTGTGTAGGCTGGACCATATATGTGGGTATTGGATCCTGGAACCTGAACAGAACCATCGGGTGGGGATGGGATATCACCAATTTCGTTTGGTGGGTAGGTATCGGTCATGCCGGTACGCTTATCTCAGCTATCCTTTTACTTTTCCGCCAGAAATGGCGTACCGGAGTAAACCGGGCAGCGGAAGCGATGACCATCTTTGCTGTTATGTGTGCTGGGCAGTTCCCGCTAATTCACATGGGACGCTTATGGCTGGGTTTCTTCATTTTCCCTTACCCCAACACCCGTGGGCCATTGTGGGTAAACTTTAACTCACCTCTGCTCTGGGATGTATTTGCTATTACCACTTACTTTACCGTTTCGTTGCTGTTCTGGTATACAGGTCTAGTGCCTGATTTCGCAACAGTTCGTGACCGGGCTAAAGGAGTACGCCGCAGATTATACAACTTTCTGTCTTTCGGATGGACAGGTTCAGCTAAGCACTGGCAGCGCTGGGAGTCTTTATCCTTAATTCTGGCTGGTTTGGCAACACCCCTTGTATTATCCGTACACACCATTGTATCGTTTGACTTCGCAACTTCTGTAATACCAGGCTGGCACACTACCATTTTCCCGCCTTACTTCGTTGCCGGGGCAATCTTCTCTGGGTTCGCAATGGTACAAACATTGATGCTGATCACCAGAAAAGTACTCAACCTCCAGGACTATATAACCTTGGAACATATCGAAAGTATGAACAAGGTAATTCTGGCTACAGGTACAATAGTAGGTGTTGCCTATTTGACAGAGTTGTTTATAGCTTGGTATTCAGGATACATTTATGAGCAGTTCGCTTTCTATAACCGAGTACTAGGTCCATATTATTGGTCCTACATTGGTATGATGTCGTGTAACGTCTTATCCCCTCAGATTTTCTGGTGGCGTAAGCTGCGTCGTAATGTTATGGTCACTTTTGTAATGTCAATATTTGTAAATATAGGTATGTGGTTTGAGCGTTTCGTCATTATTGCAACGACACTAGCTCGTGACTACTTGCCATCTAGTTGGTCCTATTACACACCTACCTGGGTCGAGATTGGCTTATTTATAGGAACGCTTGGTTTATTTGGTACACTCTTTATGTTATTTACCCGTTTGGCACCGGTAGTAGCTATTGCCGAAATCAAGTCCATCCTTAAAGATGGTGGTGACCAGTATGTAGGGCCAGAGGTAGCACGTAAAAAAGCTGCTGAAACAACGGAGGCCCACTAATATAAACGGAAGACAAAAAACATTCAATCAGCGATTGTTATGAAAACATATAATAAAGAAGTGCTTTACGGATTATATAATGATGAGCATGATATGCTGAAAGCCATTCGTGAAGCACGGGCACAACACCTCGAAATCTGGGACGTATTCACACCATTCCCGGTACACGGATTGGACAACGCCTTGGGGTTAACTGAGAGTCGGTTGCATATTTCAGGTTTTATCTACGGAGCTATCGGAGCTATTTTCGGCTTTGGATTTATGACGTGGGTATTTACTCGGGACTGGCCAATCATTTTTGGTGGTAAGCCTTATTTCTCGGCACCAGCTTTTATCCCAATTACTTTTGAGCTAACCGTACTGTTCGCATCCGTTGGAATGGTTGTTACCTTTTACACGATCTGTGGAATGGGCCCGGGAATACTTAATCCAACTTTGGATGACCGCATTACTGACGATAAGTTTTGTATTGCATTTGATACGACGAATGCTTCGGAAGCAGATGAAGATAAGTTAAGGCATTTCCTGAATGGTTCGGGAGCCGCTGAAATCGATACTAAGAATATCTAAGCTTTAAGTTGATAAGCAGAAAAACAAAAGACATGCCACAGTTTAAATATATACTGCTCACATTAGTCGCGGTTATTGTACTTCACGCTTGTTCGCCCGCCGATGGTGACTTTGCCGGTAGCGAGTACATGCCAGATATGGGGCATTCTATTGCCTACGAAGCAAATGTATATACCTATTACGGATTAAATACTTGGGATGAAGCTTCTACGATATCACTCAAGGAGTTGGCCAACCCTAAACAACCCGTTGCAGGTACAGTACCTAGAGGTTATGCCGGTGTATTCTTTGCTGATGCTAACCATCGCGAAGATGTAATGGATGCCCTAAATGGTGCAAATACGCTAAACTCTATATCGGTCCCGGTAAATGGAAGTGTACCATACTATTATGAAAATACAGAGGAGGAACGAACACGTGCCACAGCTGAAATCTTAGAAAATCCTTTCCCTATTACTGAAGATGGACTGGAACGGGGAGAAGAGCTTTACAATATATTTTGTGGTATCTGCCATGGTGAAGCTGGTGATGGTCTTGGCTATTTGGTTGCAGACGAAAATACGAATGCCGCATACCCTGCAGCTCCGGCTAATTTCCTGTTGGAAGAGTTTCTGAACGCATCCAATGGTCGTTACTATCATGCGATCATGTACGGTAAAAATGTGATGGGAGGTTACAGTGATAAGATTTCCTTCGAGGAGCGCTGGCAGGTAATCCACTGGATTCGTGCCTTACAAGCTAAAGAATTGAAAAAAGAATATAGCGTTGATGTGAACAATCTAAACCCAGAGTTTGGAACACCTGTTGCTCAGATTACACGAATGGCCAGCCGAATGACTGACGAAATGGACGTGATGCCATCTGCTGATCAGCATGACGCAGCGCATGGAAGTGATGATCATTCCGCAACAGAAGAACACGATTCCGGCCACTAGTTTTTGTAAAACATCTTTCGCTTAAACAAACAACAAAGCATACAAATGAATCAATTTACATTTGCAGCTCGACAAAAAACGGTTCTGATAGGTTTCATGGTATTGGGTTTACTGTGTCTGGGTATAACTTTCATGACCGATGATCAGTTCCACACTCGTTTTTGGACTAACTATCTACATAATTCGGTATTCTTTACAGGTATCGCTTTTATGGCTCTCTTTATTATCTCCGCCTTTACCACTGCTTGGGGTGGTTGGTTTGTTAATATGAAAAGAGTTTGGGAAGCTTTTTCTTCTTTCATGATACCAGGTTTACTTCTGATGCTTTTGGTGGTCATTGGCCTATGGGGGCATTTCCATCATCTGTATCATTGGTCAGATGCTGATGAAGTAGCTAAAGATTCGATCATGGCTGGAAAAGCAGGGTTCTTGAATAAGAACTGGTATACCTTTGGTACCATTATCATTATGGGTATCTGGATTTTCTTTTACCAGCGTATTCGTACTTTATCATTGGCCGAAGACCGCGAAGGAAAAGGTATTGCTGACGGCTATCGTCACCATAAGCTTATCCGTATCTGGACAGCAGCATTCCTGCCGATCGCTGGGTTCTCAAGTGCTGCGATTATCTGGCAGTGGGTTATGTCATTAGATGCACACTGGTACAGTACCCTTTTTGCTTGGTACACTGGCGCAAGTTGGTTTGTGGCAGCTATGGCCCTCACCATTATGCTACTAATCTACCTGAAAGGGCAAGGTTATTTTCAGTCACTTACTGCGGATCACTTCCATGATTTAGGTAAATTCTTGTTCGGATTCAGCATCTTTTGGACTTACCTATGGTTTAGCCAGTTCATGTTGATCTGGTATGCTAATGTAGGTGAAGAAACCGTGTACTTTCAGGAGCGTATGCAAAACTATCCGGTATTGTTTTATGCTAACCTAGCGCTCAACTTCATTTTACCATTCTTCTTATTGATGCGTAATGATAATAAGCGTAAGTATGGCCCCATGTTCATGGCATCACTTTTCGTATTCTTTGGACACTGGCTGGATTTCTTCCTTATGATCAAACCAGGTGCTCGCCATACTGCTATGGAAGCTATGCATCATGCTGATGGCGCACATGCCGGTGAAGCTGCCCACCACGCAGTAGAGTTTGCGATGGGCTTTACCATCCCAGGCTTGTTAGAAATTGGTACTATGCTGGGATTCTTGGCTGGATTTCTATACGTGGTATTAAATACACTGACTAAGGCGCCATTGTCGCCAGCAAACGATCCATATATCGGTGAAGCAACGCATCATCATGTATGGCCGTATATAGATTGATTCTAAATAAACCGTTCGTCAGTTGACGTTCTAAGCAAAGCGTATCCATTAGCCGTATTTTTGCTAAGCGAAAATTGAAAAACACAAGATTGAAATGACTGCATTATTAGGCATATTAAGTGTTATCCTGATCGCAATTATTGCTGTTCAGCTCGGAAAAGTCAAGGAACTGGCGGGCAAGATCAGGGGAGAGGAGGAAATTGAAGATATTGGCAATCGTCGCCAGTCCTCCTACATGTTGGCTTTTTTGGTTCTGTTCTTAGTTGGTTGCATCGTATCCGCGGTTCTGTACCGTAACTACATGTTAGGATATGGCTTACCAGCTGCATCGGAACATGGTGTAACTCTGGACAAAATGTTCTCGATTACCCTTTTCTGCACTGGAATAGTGTTTGTTGTCACGCACATTCTGTTGTTTTACTTTGCGTATAAATACCGAGCGCAGAAAGGCCGCACCGCAAGATTTATTGCGCACGATACTAAACTTGAAATTGTTTGGACAGTCATTCCTGCCATCGTAATGACCTTCTTGGTGGTTAGTGGTTTGGATGCTTGGAATGAGGTAATGGCTGATGTTGGTCCTGAGGAGGATTTTATGGAGATCGAAGCTACGGGCCAACAGTTTGGCTGGACTGTCCGGTATCCAGGTGAAGACGGAAAGTTGGGTGAAAAGAATTTCCAACTTATCAACGGTACAAATCCGCTGGGTGTGAATTGGGAAGATGAGAAGAGCTTGGATGATTTCCAGCCCACTGATCTAGTTCTTCCTGTGAATAAGAAAGTTCGTGTTCGTATTACTTCTCGCGATGTATTGCACAACTTTTACTTGCCACACTTCCGTGTAAAAATGGATGCTGTACCTGGCATTCCTACTTATTTTGTGTTTACACCTACTAAAACGACTGAGGAGTTTCGTCAGGAGCTACGTCAGCATCCAGAATTTCAAGGATTAGTAGACCCTACTGATCCTGAACTTGGAACAATGTGGGAAAACTTTGATTATGAACTAGCTTGTGCTGAGCTTTGTGGCCGCGGTCATTACTCTATGAAAATGCCCGTTAAGATTGTTTCAGAAGAGGAATATCTCGATTGGAAAGCGAAGCAAGCGCCTCTGTATACCTCACTTATCCGTGGTACGGAAGCTGACCCTTGGATTGATCGTTTGTTTGATTATGAAGTTGAGGAACGCAAGGAAGCCTTCAATGCAAATTTAGAAAATGCCCTGAGCGCAAATAATGCTGAAGATCGAATTTTGGAACTGTCAAACGTGTCTTTCGAAACAGGATCAGCGGCATTAGAAACACTTTCTCGTTATGAGTTGGATTATGTCGCCGAAGCATTGAACAACCGGTCCGAAATTCGGGTTGAATTAGCAGGGCATACAGATAACACTGGTGATGCCTCAGTAAATCAACAACTTTCTCTTGATCGAGCTGAAGCAGTGAAAGCTTACCTGTTGGATAAAGGAGTTGACGCAGCAAGATTAGTAACCAGAGGGTATGGTGATAGCCAACCCGTTGATAATAATGATTCGGCCGCAGGTCGGGAAGCCAATCGTAGAACTGAACTGCGAATACTTTCCGGTAGTCTGTAGCAATTGATTGGATTGATACCATTGAATATAAAGTGAGGTAAATGGAGAAATCTCGGTAGGGATTCCTTTTCAACCTGACAAAATGCATTAGTAAAGCTGATACAAAAAATTTGGCGTAATGGCTAACGTAGCAACAACAACACCCACGTACAATGATGAAATGCTGATTCAGGAACTCGGTTATGACGATCATTTTCATGATCATCATCACGGGGACAAATATCAGTCTAATTTCATTACGACTTACATCTTCAGTCAAGACCACAAGATGATTGCCAAGCAATTCCTGATTACGGGTATGTTTTGGGCGATTATTGGTGGTTTGATGTCGCTTGTTTTCCGTTTACAACTCGGTTTTCCTGAGGAAAGTATGGCTTGGCTTAAGCCTTTCTTGGGTAAATGGATTACAATAAATGCTGAGGGAATAGGATCACTTGACCCTGATTTCTATTACGCTTTAGTAACCATGCACGGAACAATCCTAGTCTTCTTCGTTTTGACGGCAGGCTTAAGTGGTACATTCTCTAACTTACTGATTCCACTTCAGATTGGTGCCCGTGATATGGCTTCTCCATTATTGAATATGATGTCATACTGGTTCTTCTTTTTAGCCGGCGTGATCATGTTTTCGTCCTTATTCCTGAGTACTGGTCCATTTATGGGTGGTTGGACCGCTTATCCTCCTTTGAGTATTCTTCCTCAGGCCTCTTCGGGGTCTGCGGCTGGTATGACATTGTGGACTTTATCCTTGGTGTTATTCGTGGTATCTGTTCTCTTGGGTGGTATTAACTACATTACGACCGTACTTAACTTACGGACCAAAGGAATGAGCATGTGGCGTATGCCATTAACCATCTGGGCTTTCTTCATTACAGCTATTATTGGACTGTTGTCATTCCCGGTACTGGGTTCTGCATTCTTTCTAGTCATGTGCGACCGTGGGTTGGGTACTTGTTTCTTCTTAAGTGAAATTTATATTGGTGGTCAGGCTCTTGATCATGTTGGAGGGTCTCCGATTCTTTACCAACACTTGTTCTGGTTCTTGGGACACCCTGAAGTATATATCATTATTTTGCCTGCAATGGGTATTGTTTCGGAGGTACTCTCTGTGCATGCTCGTAAACCGGTTTTCGGTTACAAAGCTATGGTGCTTTCTCTGTTGGCGATTGCGTTCTTATCATTTATTGTTTGGGCACACCACATGTTTATGTCCGGTGTTAATCCGTTCATCTCTAATTTCTTTGTAATCTTTACATTGATCATCGCAGTACCTTCTGCGGTCAAGGTGTTTAACTGGATTGCGACCCTCTATGGTGGTAATATTCGATTCAACCCAGCAAGTTTATTCGGTATTGGTTTTGTTTCCATGTTTATCTCTGGTGGTTTAACCGGAATCTTTTTGGGTAACTCTGCAATTGATATTCAGCTTCACGACACATATTTTGTTGTAGCCCACTTCCATATCGTAATGGGTGTAGCTGCTTTCTTCGGAATGTATGCAGGTGTTTATCATTGGTTCCCGAAATTGTATGGTCGTTTTATGAATGACACACTCGGAAAGATTCACTTTTGGGGCACAATGATTGGGGCTTATGTAATCTTCTGGCCTATGCACTACTTAGGTATGGCCGGTGTGCCTCGTCGCTATTACAGTTTTGAGACCTTCCAAGCGTTCTCCCACTTTGATGACATGAATAAGTTCATCACCATTGGAGCAATAATCACGTTTGCCGTACAGATATTATTTGTAATTAACTTCTTCCACAGTATCTGGAAAGGTAAGAAGATGGAAAGCAAGAATCCGTACAATGCGAATACCTTGGAATGGACAACACCGATTGAGCGAATTCATGGGAACTGGCCAGGTAAAATACCTACAGTTCAGCGTTGGGCTTACGATTATGGTAAAGACGGGAAAGAATATATTCCACAAGTCCAGCCGCTAGCAGAAGGGGAAGTAGATGGGCATTAACATGATTACATCCCTTCTTGATAAAGGAGTATTGTCTAAAAGTATTTAGCAAGCATATCAAAGTGATGGAGGTGATTGGTAACGATTACCTCCTTCGCCATACCTTAAAAGGCCTGCTTAGCAAGCTACAAATAATGAGGGTATAAATTCTATTTCGTGTCAGTACAAGCAAAAACAGAAGCGGGGGCATTTGGGCTCCGACAAAAAATTCGGGACTACAAGCTGCTGATAAAGTTCAGATTATCAGCAACAGTTGTTGTGACTTCCGTACTTGCGTATTTGGTGGCTGCAGAAGAACCCTTTGGCTGGTGGCCTATTTTGGTACTAGCTAGCGGCGGTTTCTTAGTTACTGGCGCTTCTAATGTATTGAATCAAGTATTGGAAAAAGACTACGATGCTTTGATGAAACGGACAGCTGATCGGCCTTTAGCTGCTGGCCGAATGAAAGTAAATGAAGCGGTATTGTCAGCAGGGTTCATGAGCATGTTTGGAATTATGCTTCTAGCACTTTTCAATTTGTGGGCTTCATTTTTTGGTATGTTGGCATTAGTTATTTATGCTTTTGTTTATACACCAATGAAGCGTTTCTCTCCGATAGCTGTAGTTGTGGGAGCTATCCCTGGGGCGTTACCTACCCTGATTGGGGCAGTAGCTGCTAGTGGGACCTTGACTACTCTTGGATTGATTTTATTTTTTATTCAGTTCTTATGGCAGTTTCCACATTTCTGGTCGATTGGTTGGTTGGGTTTCGATGATTACCAAAAGGCTGGCTACAAACTGATGCCTACCAAGAATGACCAACCTGACCCTAGTGTTGGATTACAGTCGTTCTTATATGCTATACTATTGGTACCGGTGGTCACGCTTCCGTATTTATTGAAGTATAGCGGATTGCATTCCGCTATTTTTCTGCTCTTATTAACGGTGGGCTACATATATGTTTCCTGGAATTTTTATAAGCAAAACGATAGAAAATCAGCCTTAACCTTAATGTTATATTCTTTCATTTATATTCCCGGAGCACTTTTAGCTCTGGTTATTGATAAAGTTTGATAAAAATATGAGTTTGGCTATTACAGGCGGGTATAACAGAAGTCGGATCCATCCACAAAAATTTACACTATTGGTTGCATGTGCCAGTATTGTAATGATGTTTGCGGCTTTTACAAGTGCCTATATTGTGCGTAAAGCTGCTGGCAACTGGCTTGAGTTTGAGCTGCCTTCTATTTTTTACGTCAGTACTGGGGCAATATTATTGAGTAGTATCTTATTACATGCAAGCTACATCGCCTTTAAACGCCGACGGGCTGCAGCCTATCGGTGGTTATTGGTAGCAGCAGCATTAGCTGGAATGGCGTTCCTTGCATTGCAATGGGAAGGTTGGCAAGCGATGCAGGCTATAGGTGCTGGTTTACGCACTAACCCATCCAGTTCATTTGTTTACGTGATCTCAGGTGTACACGCTGCGCACGTTTTAGGTGGAATAGCGGTACTATCCGTTGCCCTTATTCATGCATTCGGGTTACCGTATAAGCTCACCAAACGCAGAAAACTGCGGTTCGAAATGACCTTAATCTATTGGCATTTTGTAGATTTGCTCTGGATTTACTTGCTGGTATTTTTCATGATGCAGCAATCGTAATTGAATAGTATAAACAAACAATAAAGAAAACACAAATGGCGACAACGAATACCTTATCCGAGCACGATGTGCAACAACAGGGTGATGGCTGGTCCGGTGGGGAAGCCCCCTTTAAGGCAAGTTATGGTAAGTTGATGATGTGGTACTTTTTGCTTTCGGACGCATTTACATTTGCGGGTTTCCTGATTGCTTATGGTTCCTTGCGTTTTAGTTCTGCTACTTGGCCTGTTCCTGATTTTGTATTCTCAACAGCTCCTTTTGGCATTCACGGAGCTCCTTTGATCTTCGTAACCATCATGTCATTTTTACTGATTATTAGTTCAGTGACTATGGTTCGTGCCGTTCAGGAAGGACATCGGGAAAATCAAAATGGCGCTTTGTTCTGGCTTGTATTAACCATCTTTGGTGGTTTGGGTTTCTTAGGCTGTCAGGCATGGGAGTGGACCAACCTCATTGCAACTGAACATATG
>JABSSK010000113.1 GCA_013214265.1 Saprospiraceae bacterium
AAGGGTGAGGTGGGTTTGAAATTTTATGTTTTTTTGGAAGGTGGAAAATCTTTATTTGTATTTTTGGGAAGAAAAAACTTCGACTATTTTTCTAATCAGCCTCTTAGCAGATTTGGAGATATCTAAAAAGACAAAATGAAGCGGTGCAGATTGTTGGGGTTCAACCTACCGATGGAACCCGTAATCCAGGAATACGGAGATGGTCAACCGATTTCTTACCCAAAATATTTGAAGCCCATCGAGTAGATCAAACCATCGATGTATCGGAGGAAGAAGCCCGATTTATGGCACGTCGCTTAGCGCTGGAAGAAGGCATTTTTTCTGGTATGAGCAGCGGCGGAGCTGTAACTGCTGCCGCTAAACTTGTCGAACGACTTGTGGAGCCTGCCATTCTAGTATGCATCATTTGTGATCGTGGGGATCGATATCTATCTAGTAATCTATTTACATAATCGCCCAAAATCATTGAGCTAAACGGTCAATCGCATCCATAAGTGAGAAATATATTCTTACTATCCGATTCCTGAACTTTCTCTCCCAGTGCACCAAATGCTAATCGTTCATGATAATGATATAACTACCCTCAAAATTATAACCAGACGGCGATACGTAAGACCTGTGAGAGGCTTTTCTTTCTTAGCGTTGCGCAAAAGTGGGAAAGCAGATTTTTGTCTTGCCTTGAAAACCTCCATTAACCTAGTATCCACCAACTCATGATCTCCAATTTAATGGACCAAAATCGAGTAAACGGTTCAGTCTCTCTTTTAAGAATATAAAGAATCACGTTCTCGTCCTGATGATAGAACTAATGAAATCTATATGAATAGACCAGCTCCTGCCCATTGGTTGGTCATAAAAGTATATAGCAGTAGTAAAGGCTTATATATTTCTGCAATTACCCCTAACTCAAGTAATTGATTTTCAGTAATATATTTTGACACCTTTCATTTTCGATGTGACCATAAATAAAAAATATATTTCAGCATAATCGTGAATCTATTACCTCATTCTTATCGTACAATGATTTACACTATCCTTATACAAGACTCCTTCAATTATGAAATTACAAAACCAAAAATCCCATAATTATTCCAATAAAACCAACTCTAGAGATCAAGAAGACAACCATAAAAAAGCATATGGCCCTATCGCTCAGCGATCAGCCAATCATTCCCATTTTACCTCTAAAACCCTTACTGAGCGTGAATTCGAGGTCCTCGAACTCCTGTCTCTAGAGTATACCGTGAAAGAGATTTCTAAGATCCTTCTTATTTCCAACCATACTGTAAAAACACATATTAAAAATCTTCGTAGAAAACTGATTCTTCCGGGAACATCAAAGTGCCAACTACCTACTTACCAAGACTTATATCTAGAGCAAAAAAAATTGGGTAATGGATGATCATCCATTACCCAGATTTATGGTTCGTAAACCATATAGATAGCCTCCGAATTACAACGACCAGGTTGTAAACGGCACACGTACCATGGTATCGTCCCAAGCCATGATCATGTGAGCGCCATCATCAACAGCCTCAAATTTGATGGTAAAAGCTTCTACGGAAGCCTCCGTCTTAGCCGTAGGAACTTTGATTGTAGCAATCGTATGGTCAGGATTGTAAGCATATGAACCCCAACCGTCCAGATCAGTATTAATCATGACTTCCCATTCATTTTCTTGGGCTGTAACGTAGAAAGTATATCGACCCGCACCGATTTTTGTATCACCTAGTACCACATCTTCGAAGAACATGATCTCTGCTGATTCGTTAGCGCCTACCCGCCATACTTTTCCAAAAGGTACTAATTCAGCACCAAAAACAGCACGTCCTTTCATCTGTGGGCGAGAATAGATTACACGGATAACTGGCATATTTGCCTTTTTAGCCTCTTCTGTTTTTTCAAAGCTACGGAATGATGCACGCTCCGGGAAGTAGGCAATGTCCAGTGGGGATTTATCCAAATTCGGAAAACTTTGAGCCTGAACTGTTGAGAAAGCTACAACCAACAAAGAAGCCATGGTAAGAAACCACTTCATAAAATCAAATTTAATGTTATTGAGAAAAACCCACCCCTTCAAAGGGGCAAGCGATACGAATGAACAAACAAGGAATAACCAAACTGGTTTGATTGTCTGCGAACAAAGGTTATATCTTTATTCAAAATCAAATGACCGCTATCTGACAATCCTGCATTAACAATATGCTAAAATCTCAACCAGTGACCTCCTCCTAGTTATTTCTCTATCTAAAAACACCACTCATAAACGGAACACTAGCTAGGATTTTGCACAATTCTCAATCAATCGAAGCAAATGCAATAAATTCTTTTCTAAGTGGTACACCATAAAGTCCACTTTACCTTTATCTTCGCTTATCCGGCAATTGATGCCAACAGGAAATAGGCTAGGAACCAATACACAGCCATTAGGTAAAAAAATTTAGTATGCAGGAACCGCTTGACCACCAACCCGATTGGTTTAAAAAAAATGATGAAGGAAATACCATGCCTATTGAGGTACCAACCGAGAATCAATTCATTTTATTGTCGGTCCTAACCATTGGATTATACCCCATATGGTGGATGTACAAATGCTGGCTTTACTTTCAAGAAAAAGAACAAGTCAGATTATATCCAGTATTTCGAGCAATATTCTCTATCGTTTTTCTTTTTGGACTTTTCAACCGCATTAAAAGCCTAGCACAACAAAATGGTGAAGAAGTCAATTTTAGTCCACTCTTTTTATTTCTGGGGTACATTGCCATTTCTCTTACTGGCTATCTCCCAGAACCCTATTTCTTATTTGCCTTTTTTGGATATTTATTACTATTACCACCTTACCGAACATTCTACCAAGCACTACGTGCAGGTAAAACCTTTACAGTACAATGGCAAAATAACTTTAATCAACGACAACAAGCATTAGTATTGTTTGGGGGATTCTTATGGCTGATTATGATTATTGGTTTATTCGGACCCTGAATTATACAAAACCCCCAGCTTCGCCATAGAACTGGATTATACTTTTAAAATCCAGCATTATAAATAGGAACTTAAGCGTATAATTCTGAAAAAGAAGCAATACCAAGCCAGATGTATCTGAAAAGCCTCCGATGAAACCCTACCTGCCGGTATTGATTTTTTTATCGTTTCCCCTAAATATGCTTCAGTGTAACTCCCAGCCCTCTTGCCTTTCACCCTGTGCCTTAATTTCGAAAGCTTTCTTATACTTTTTGCGAAAGCGCAGTCGCTGACGATATGGATAAACGGTGACCAACTCGCCTTGATGAAGTCGTTTTTGTACATTAATCCAAAAAGTCACATCAAACAAGTCTTTATGTCTTTCCATAAACATCTGCTTTACCTCTCGCCTACCAATCAAGAAGCGAGGGAACTCTTCTGGGAATATATCCATAGGACCAACAGAATACCAAGGCTCGGAAGACCATTCATCTTCATAACTACGAGGTTCAGGTATCCTTCTAAATTTGTAATCCGTCAGAAAGCCAATTTCATCATAATCATAGAAAACAACTCTTTTTAGACGAGTTACACCAAAATTCTTGAGTAACATATCTCCCGGAAATATATTTACACTCGCCATCTGTTTGATGGCTTTCCCATATTCGTAAATCACCTCACGTGCCTCATCTAACTTAGCCGTCTCTAAAAAAAGATTGAGCGGAATCATCTTTTTCTCAATATACATATGGCTAATCTCTAACTTCCCATTCGCGATAGTCACTTTTGACTGGCATTCTTGTTGTAATTCCGTTAACAACTCATCCGAGAATCGGTCCAAATCAAAAACAAAATTCTGAAAAACGTGACTGTCTGCCATTCGTCCTACACGATCGTGCAAGGATACAATTTCATATTTCTACTTCACTTCTTGTTCGGTCACTTTCTTCGGGGCAGCAAATTTATCTTTGATTACCTTAAACACCATTTGATATGAAGGAATCGTAAACACAGTCATTACCATTCCTTTAATACCAGGCGCAATCGTAAACTTATCTGTAGACGTATCAAGGTGACGTAGAAAATCTCGATACAGGACTGTTTTACCGTGCTTCTCAAAACCGATAGAGTTATACAATTCGCCCAAACTCTTTGTCAGCAGGATCGACCGTAAAAAATCAACTTGCTCACTAACGATATCCGTTTCTACTAAAAAATAAGATCGATTGTAAGAGAAAATAGTACTTACATCATTCATATGAAGTAGCACGGTATCAACATAAATGCCATTTTCTTCATGTAATAAAGGAAGAACAAAAGGATGCACTTTATCATCCAGAAATATACGCCCGACCAAGTAAGCTGCTTTATTTCGGTAAAAAACCGACTTCATGAGCTCAATCCGAGTGGTTCGAAAGGTTGGATGTTGATCAAGCAAATCCTTCTGTAATGTCTCAGTAATCATTTTTATATCCCGCTGTAAGTCCTCAAAAGGAGCATCAAAGGGGAAGTAATTAAATAGCTGTTGGATTGTTACATCAATAGGCTCAACCAAATACAAGGTATGATAAATGGGAATCGCTGATTTAAACTCTCGGTACGTACCCGTGGCATGCACAAACATTAATCCCGGATCAACACTTAGCCCCCGATGGCTATGCCGAAAGAACGAATTGTAGAACGTATCTGCAATATATCGGGTATTAAAATTAGTAATTTCATTCAGGAACATCTCTTTCATCTCTATCCAAATCTCCTGATCCAAACGGCGCCCACCCAAAAAAGCCAGCAGCTTTTCTGTCGTATCACCAACCGACTCGCGATACAAGGTCATTCTATACCGGGCGTCTGCTTGTATGCCATGCCAGTCGCGCTGCTCGAACCGAATTTTAGCCCGCTTGGTGATGCGCTTAAATTGGTGATGATACTTTAAATAGGCTTCTAAAATGATATAAGCAGCATCGTAAGGTATGAGTTTAGTGAACATACTTCAGGTTATTTGACTCTCCTATAAGAAAACACATTGGTACATATAAAAGGTAAGCATTGATACATACTTTTTGTTTCAGAAAATAAGCAAGTAAAGATTCTAATATCATTACAGGAGGGACAACCGAGTAAAAGGTAGATGAGGTACTCCAGTTTTATCTTAACAGAATGTATGGGATCATTTACTCCTTTCCATGAGGACAAGTATGCAAAACCAGCATCCAGCGAACATTTTACAGGGATAAGCAGATTATTATTGCACGCATTCACTTTTCGTACCCTACCAACGAACGGAAAGGATTATCAAGTTGGCTATTCTTACTTATTAATTTAATATAACCTCAAGTTGTAGTCCTATTCAAACTTAGATATTCAGGAAATAGCACTTGCCGTACCTGTCTGATATTAAAAACATTTCCTTTCCATTCTACTTTCGTCGTAAAAACATGAAAATTAGGCGAATAAAAAGCCAAATAGAATAAATAAAGAAGAGCTTATAACTGCATTTATTCAACGAACTATATATAGTACAAAACTTAAATTTATTCATGGAAATCTTAGTCCTAATTTTTCTCTTTACAATTGGAATGGGCCTTGTTGCCGTTTGGTTCTTCTCCCTTCTGGATATTATCCGGTCGGACTTTACAGGTCAGCACGACAAACTGATCTGGTTATTGGTTATTATTTTAATACCATTCATTGGAACAATCTTGTATCTAACCATTGGACGTGCCCAAAAGAATGTGCATCAAGGAACCGAAATCGTATAACGAGGTGACAATTAACTGATATTTATTCACCATAAATTAATAGTCATGAAGACAATTAACACTTTAGCCCTATTTCTTATTTTCTCTAACTTCATTTCTGCTAACCATAATTTTGATAATTTAATAGTTAGTGAGGCAGTATCAAATAACTTAACAAAAGGTAAACTTTATGTTAACCTTAAGTATTTAGGTGAAACTTATGAAAATGATGCTCAAAAAATAATGGCTGGCAAGTACCCTGGAAATATGCGATATATTTCAGCTATAGGTTTTGAAGTTGCTCCAATGAAGACAATGGGATACATTGGCGATTTTTTGTTAGAGATCGGTGATGTGGAATGGAGTGATGGAAAAAATCGAACCAACCTTTTATTTCATGGAGGAAATAGACCTGAATATTCGACCGGATGTATGATGCTTGGTGGTGTAATTAAAGATGACACAGGAAATAGGCATCTTCCAGAAGGCCATACTCTTTTAAAATTAAGAAAGGAGTTTTACGGAAAAAACGACCCTAATGCTAGCCTCAATAAAAAAATAACAATAGAAATTGTTGACATATTTTCATTTGAAGGAAAATGGAATTTTAAAGACGATGAAGGAATTGTCCAGCTAGTTATTTCAAAGAATGCTAACTCAATAGACATTACCTATAATTTTATTTGGCCAAATGGAAATATTATCTCCCATTCAGCGACCAATGTAAAAGAAGTGAATTCAAAAGAAATAACTTTTAATCTTAGTGCAAATGGATCTTTTAAAGAATGCACCGTTAAGTTATCAGATGACAAAAAATATTTGATCTTTAGTGCCAAAGGTGAATCAGAGTCGATTGAGTTAATAAAAGAATAATACTTTGCATAACAATCGATGTAATGTCTATACTCCGCATACGCTTCGTACGGCATATTGTGGAGACGCTAGTCATAAACGAAAGCCAAAGCAAGGTAAACCTTGTCTCCGGATTCTCAATACCTATTTTATTAATTGCATTTCATAAACTTTTATAAGTTCAATATACACCGTACGCTATTACGATAATAAAGGAATCAAAAGGAAGCTGTAGCTTCCTTTTGCTTTTTATGCAGAAGCAAAGCCACTTTCTTTTCTGAAAGTCGAACATTAACCATGTTTCGTTGGTCATCAAAGAGTTCCAACATCATTGTGTTTCGAACCGTTAAGGATGATGCATTTTTCTTTTCCGAATCAATCAAAAAGTAACACGTTAAGGCTGGAAAATTTGACTGTTTACGCTTTAACTGATAGGACACTGGCTCACCGTCCATCTTCAGTTGATGATGTTTTCTTAAATATGTCATGATTAGATCATCAACGGTCAATTCACCCGCATCAATTTTATCGCGGTAGCGATCATAATTAACAGCATTACTGAAATCATCCATAAAAAAGGTAACAGACATTTCTAGCGCACCCATGTCATTACGATAAATTTCTGTAACACTGAGGTGAATAGGATGTAAATCTGGCACTATTGATCCACTGAAAAAGGTACCCGTTATAAATAAGATAAGAAACGCCATTTCATTTAAATTCTCTGCTAATCATAACGTCATCCATATTAAAAAGATATCACCAAACCTTCCTTTAAGGAAACCATAACCTTCCTTTAAAAGGTGCTTAAACTCCTGTTATTCCTTTCTTGTGATATTAGCTGTAAACAACAGATTTGTTCCAGGGTCAAGTATTAGCGTTTCAGGTTGATGTTCCTTTTGAATAGGAATAACCATACTACTCCGGGTAGTGGACACTTCCAGTGTCACCTCGCCAATAGATTCCATTTGGGCATTAGCCACCTGTATATCAATCGGAAATGAAAATAAGGTATCCTGAACTTGTTGGATAGTAACTTTTACTGCGTTTTTATTTGGAACGGACTCCCATTGCACCTGTAAATCGGGATAACCAGGTTTCCGCAACCATTGATTAAAAAACACCCGTAAATCTTGTCCCGAAACTTCTTCCATAACCTGACGAAAATCAGAAGTCAGTGCATTGCTAAGCTTATATTGTTCGTAGTAGTTTCGAATACCCCTCCAAAAGATATCATCACCAATCTGACGCCGCAACATATGTAGTACCCAACCTCCCTTTTGGTAGGAATTGGGATTAAGTAATTGCGTAAAAACGGTAACTGTGGTATCGATTACAGGTACGCTCCTCTGCCGGCCAAAGCGAAGAACACGCAACCGATCTTCTCCCAGGCGCTCATCCAGAACGGCTCTGCCAAAGTTATCCTCCAGATAAAGATGCGTAAAATAGGTAGCAAAACCCTCGCTCAGCCAGACGTGATACCATGACTTTTCTGATGCTGAATTACCAAACCACTGATGGGCAATCTCATGGGCAATCAATGCATTTTGTTCCTGCTTTCCAGTCACAGAATTTTCGTAATAAAAAATATTACCTGCATTTTCCATTCCTCCGTATCGGGTTTTGGATTGTACGTTTGCTAGTTTTTGGTAAGGATAGGGCCCTACTTTATCTATGAACCAATCCAATATTTCAACTGCAGGCTGATAATCGAAAAATCCTTCCTCTCGGTTCTCCGGAAAAACCCAACTGGACACCGGAATACCATCCGCATCTCCAGCATGTTGCACCGCAAAAGGTGCTACACCAATAACCATTACTTTTGTTGGTAGCGGTACCCCTGTCTTGTAATGGGTTAAACGCATATTTTTCGACACGTCTGTTCGTTCTATCAAGCTACCGTTTGCAATTACTTGACAATCATTAGGTGCCGTTACGATCCATTCTACGGTAGCTTTATCGGAAGGGTGATCCACACTAGGTATCCAGTGGCGCGCACGATCTGGCCAGTTATCACCAAAAAAAGTTCGGTTGCCAAACTTATTTTCCCCAATTATCAACCCATCCTGCGGTATACCTGAATATTCAATTAAGAGTGTAACCTCAGTTCCTGCTTTGCACGCAGATACAGGTGAAATAGATAGGCGCTGTTCTTGATGCTGAAAAGGGGTAACAACATCATTCAGCATTACCATTTTCACCACCATTCCGGTTTCTCCTTCCAGCGCTTGTAGATCCAAATCAATCTGATCCAAATCCTGAAGGCATACTAATCGAATCATTGCTTGACCTTCAATAATATCAGATTCAGATGATAACTGCAATGCAAAACGATAGTGCTGTACATCGATCTGCTCCAGTCGTATGCGTTGCTCCTGAGCGGTCAGGTTATAGGTCCAAAGCAACCAAAAAGAAAAATATAGTAATAAAGTACGCTTCATAACAACAGTATATCTGACAGGTTATTGATCTAATTGAAAAAGATACGCATCAAGATCTATCCCTTTTAGGTACCTCTTAAATACTAATGTAATATGTTTTTGGTTGAAATTATTTGTCTACGCTAAGGGCCGTTATAGTCTATTTGATCTTTTGATTAATCCCTAGAAAATATTTTAATTATCCATATGGCAAGCGATCTTTTAAATCACCTTATACTTGAATGTTTTCCTAAACTGATTATCGACATGAACCTGATAGCGTGGACGTTCATTCCTCGGCAGTCCTATCCGTAACCTGCACCAACTTATCGCTGCAATGCAATTAGGCTCCAGGCCTAAACAATCATTGCCATTTCTATAGACTAGAGTGTACGATGCCCGATTCTGTGGATCGAGAACAGTATATCCATGCTATCCATACCTACTTTTAAATTGACGACTATTCCCAACGAAGTAAGAAAGGACCACCCTGTAATGTACATCCTAATACGGGCTTATAAATATTTTGTTTGGCACCAACACAAATAGGCTAATTCTAAGTCCAAGCACTTTTGTTAAAACCAAATTAAAATCTGAAATAAACATATTATATAAATTATATCCTAATATTATGATGATACAAACTTTATTTGCAAACAATTATCTCGTAATTGCATCCTAGGTTTTATGTAAAATGCGTTTACCTTTGCCCCCCTTTTAAATCCAGTAGCGGCATATTTAAATAAGCCTTTAACCAATTGCTGCCGAAAAATAACGTCATGAAAAAGCTATTCAACCTTTTCGACTTAACCCAACGTGTAGATTATCGAACTGAAATTCTGTCGGGTCTCACTGTTGCGATGGCTTTGATCCCTGAAGCGGTTGCATTTGCACTTATCGCGGGATTATCGCCTCTAACCGGACTTTATGCAGCTTTTATGATGGGTTTGATTACCTCAATCTTTGGGGGTCGTCCGGGAATGATCTCTGGTGCTACCGGAGCGGTAGCTGTCGTATTGGCCCCACTAGCTTTAAGTCATGGTGTTGAATACGTATTTGCAGCCGTGATATTAGCAGGTATTTTTCAAGCTATTGCAGGACTCCTTAGGCTTGGAAAACTAATGCGGTTGGTTCCACATCCTGTAATTTTTGGTTTTGTCAATGGTTTGGCTATTATCATTTTCATGTCGCAACTGGATCAATTCAAATCCGATAGTTGGCAATGGATTCAAGGAACAGAAATGATCATGATGCTGGCGCTAGTTGCACTAACGATGTTGATCATATGGGGTCTCCCCAAACTCACCCGGGTTGTTCCTTCCTCATTAGTTGCTATTCTAGCGATATTTGGTATCGTGACAGTTATGAATTGGGACGTACGAACCGTAGGTGACTTGGCCTCTATCCGAGGCGGGTTCCCCCCTTTCCACTTACCCAACATTCCCTTGACGCTGGAAACATTAACGATCATACTACCTTTTGCAGCCATAGTTGCCGGTGTAGGTTTAATTGAAAGCTTGCTTACCCTGAATATAATTGATGAAATTACCCAGACCAGAGGTCGAGGAAATCAAGAGGCTGTCGCTCAGGGTATGGCTAACATTTTATCTGGTGTATTCTCAGGAATGGGAGGTTGTGCTATGATCGGACAAAGCCTAATCAATATTTCAGCAGGAGCAAGAGCCCGACTATCCGGCATTGTAGCCTCGGTCATGTTGTTGGTGTTTATCATGTTTGGCGCTAACCTGGTAGAGCAATTACCAATGGCTGCACTTACTGGCCTAATGATTATGGTGTCCATAGGTACTTTCGAATGGGCTAGCTTGAAAACTATAAACAAGATGCCTCCCTCTGACATTTTTGTTATGGTCGCTGTAACGGGTATCACAGCCATTCTGCACAACCTTGCCGTAGCTGTTCTTATTGGCGTTATTATTGCTGCGCTCGTTTTTGCTTGGGACAATGCCAAGCGCATCCGTGCCCGAAAACGGATTGATGAGCAGGGAATCAAACATTACGAAATCTATGGGCCACTATTTTTTGGTTCGGTTTCTGTTTTTAATGAAAAATTTGATGTGCAGCACGATCCGGAAGAGGTGATCATTAATTTCAAGGAGAGTCGAGTGGTTGATATGTCTGCCATTGAAGCACTAAATAAGCTCACCGAACGATATCAAAAAGCAGGAAAAAAAATACACCTGCAGCACTTAAGTCCAGATTGTCGTAAGCTACTAAAGAATGCCGATAAGATTATAGATGTAAATGTCATGGAAGACCCCAACTACAAATTAGTTGTTGACCACATCTAGAAAACAGGAATTTCCGTAGGTGTAGTACGTATTGTACTATAACGATTTATGGGGCTCGGTAATGTAGCCGTGTGGTTATTTTTAAGTCACCTTAAAAGGTGACTGCTTGGTGATAGTAACTTAAAAGTGATGAGGTAACCTGTAATTGCTGTCATCCTAAAATCGGTTAGTGGTTGTTATTATCTGACTTCGATGGCTTAGGAACGGGCTTCGTATATGAGGGAAAAACATGATCTACATTATTTGACCCTGTAATGCATCTTGCCACTTTTGAGCCTTTTTAGATACAGATTTACGGGGGTCGTTTGATAAGCGTTTGGTAAGCTCTGCCAGCCAAAGGGTTAATCCGCTTTGGCTCACATGATGATTCCCCAGAAAATCCATAGTTGTATTGAGTACAATCCAGTCATTCCAACTATTTAGATTTCTTTTGCCTATGGCTATAGCCTGCTCTTGTTGGGTCTTCGTCATATCGTTCCACAGCCAATCAAAAAGAGTGGCCAAGGTCCATTGGGTAGAAGCTTGTTCAATAGTCGAAACCTTTTGCAATAAGGAATCAATATATGGCACCAATATATCTGGTCGCACCTTACAGATGCGTTTCATAGCGTTGGACACTCTTAGTCTAACAACTTCGTCTTGGCTAAAGTAGCATGAAAAGAGATTTTCAAAATAACTTGGACAGGCCAGCACCATCTCTACCACTTCAATTGTATTTCCAAGAGAATTAGGGTGCCCACCAGTTAGTTGCTTTTCAAAGTTTGGCATTGATTATGAATGTAGTTTATTGCGACATGGTAATGATGGGACCAGTTCATCGAGCAATCGTTTTGATCTCAATGTACCAGAAACATTAAGCTCTAGAGTCAAACCATATACTCCATTTACCCTGATCATCCTGATGCCAAATGAAAATATAGTTGTTACTATTATCACCTTTACACTGTCCCATTTCAATAACCATATCGGATCGAACAGGCTGCATTACAATTGGTTTTAACCGTAAAGGGTTATCTTTTTCTTGTAACAATTGGAAGGCTTCAATAATAGCCTCGGCACCCGTTAGCATCGACTGATTGTTGTAGTAAATTGAATTGGGCGTATATATGCTACGTACTAACTTGTCAAACTCCTGATCCGCACTATATGCTATCCATTGTTGGCGAGCCTCTTGTATACCGGGCATATCTGCCGGCTGTGGGATGAGCGGTGCCATAAAGTCTAAAGCCCTAAAAAATAGCCCATTTTGGAAATGCCATATTACGAATTGCACATAAATGGGACCTTTCTTTAATTCTACTTGGCTTATTTCGAATATAGTATTTTCTGCAGCCTCCGTACAAATTACATTATTAACTGATTTTATGTTCCCTTCCACGCCTACTAGTGGTTTTAAGTAGGTCATTCGATCTTCGTTATGGCTAATAATTTGGGATTTTCCCGTTAGAG
>JABSSK010000114.1 GCA_013214265.1 Saprospiraceae bacterium
TTGGTGTACCGCAATGGTCATTATCGCTGGTAGGAGGGTATCATTTGATTATTAACTTCATCTACTTTGATTCGGACTTTCAAGCGAGACAAACCGCTACACCTATCAGCATTGGACAACTTGGTGTGCAAAAAACACTACGAGCAGGGCCAATCTTCTTGGAGAATCAAGTCGCCTTTCAAGTTGCATCAGAGGACTTTATCCGAATTCCGGGCATATTCGGTAAGCACAGCCTTTATTTTAAGGGTAAGCTTTTCCAAGTACTGGATACTCGAATAGGAACCGACCTAAGGTATAATACATCCTATTTTTCGGATACATACGCGCCGGCAATTGGTAATTTTCGATTACAGAATGATCAGGAGGTAGGCTTTTACCCTTCGGCAGATTTATTTTTTAGCCTTCAGGTAAAAAAGTTCCGAGCTTTTGTGAGGTGGTTCAATATAACGGAACTCTTACTGCCAGATCAGTTATACTATCAGACGGCTTTTTATCCTTACCCTCCAGGTTCTAATTTACGAATCGGTATTGATTGGCGATTTACGGAATAAGTTGTTGTTTTTTTAAACGCCAAGCATAAAACAGTGCGATTAGGGAAAGAAATGATACTGTGCCTAAAGCCAGTTCCAGACCGAAGCGATCGGCTAAAAAACCAATTGTTGGTGGTGCCATCAGGAAACCAAAAATGCCAATATTAGCAATAAATGCAATACCCTGATCCGGCCTGTTGGGCGTAAGTGTGGCTGCTAAAGAAAAAAGTACAGGTACCACAATAGAAAATCCAAGTCCGGACAAACTGAAACCTAATACACTGATTAACGGCCATGGTGCACAGATAGCAACCACTAACCCGCCAAAACCGATTGCTACCCCTGCCATCAAAAGAATACTGCCTTTAATACGTTGTCGGATATGATCGCCCCGGAAACGTCCGATAGCCATAAAAAGTGAAAATCCACCATAAGCCATAGCTGCTAATAAAGAAGAACTCAGTCTTTCCTCTTTCATAAATAGAGGGCTCCAGTCAGAAATGGCACCTTCACTTATCATAATACAAAACCCGATTACGGCAGGAATACCTAAAAGCCTCTTATCCTTCTTAGATAATCGTTTCACGGAAAGTTGTAAACTGGACTTCTGTACTTTTACAGGTAAAACAAACCGCCTTAATGGATATAGGATTAGTGTCAAACTGATGGCTTGAATAAGTAATTGCCAAAAAAGGGTAATACCAATGCTAGCTGAAACGCCACCTATGACAGCTCCTGTGAAACCACCTAGGCTAAACATACCGTGGCATGACGACATGATCCGAATGTGGTATTGCCGTTCTAGCGTATCGGCAGTAGAATTCATGGATACATTTGTAAGCCCGTTTGCTAGGCCGACCCACAGCAGGCCGAAGCATAGGGTTAACATAGCGTTAGAGAGACTCATTATAACCATAAGAGCCATCGTAAAGTGGATGGAAATATAAGTCACTTTCCCTACGTTATATCGCTTAAGCAAAGAGGCAGAGAGCAGGTTACCCAAAAAAGCACCAGTAGGGAGCCCAATTAAAGATAGGCCAAGCTGCGCTTCATTTAGCCCCAATTGGACCTGTATGTCGGGTAAACGACTGAGCCATCCTCCAACTAGGCAGTTCATGGAGAAAAATATAAGGCCTGTACCCCAAAACAGGTTTTTGCGCGTTTGTATATTGGGTGCTTTTACCATAAAGCAAAGAAAAAAGTGATACATCCTACTAAAGATGTACCACTAATGATCGTCAATTATTGTATGAAACTTGTAACAAAAGTACGATGAGCATATGCTGAATTCTACTTGCATATTTACTAGTTTTGATGCAAAATTAACTTTAATTACAGTTATGTGTTTTTTGTTTGTTAAATTAGTTTTATCATGAAAGCACAACTAGAGCGTATTGAGCCTGGTTTTGGAAGCTCTTTTACGCTACGTAAGTTTACCAGAAACGAAAACAGTGACACGCAATGGCATTTTCACCCGGAGTATGAAATAGTTCATATTTCCAAAGGAAGAGGTAAGCGTCATATTGGTAATCATATATCTTACTTTGATGATGGCGACTTGATTTTTCTCGGTCCTGATTTACCACATTTCGGGTTTTCAGAAGAAATCAGAGAGGAACACCAAGAGATTGTACTTCAAATGAAAGAAGACTTTCTTGGGGACCAATTTTTGGACCGACCAGAAATGAATGAAATAAAAAAGTTATTTGAGGTTAAAAACCGTATCGGCTCAAAACTGTCGGTTTTATTTGGATTACCTGCTTTTGATCGTTTATTAGCTTTACTGGATATACTGCACGATTTGGCGCAAACCAAATCATATGATTTGCTGGGGGCAAAGGGTTTCCCTCTTGAAGTAGATGCCCAACAATTTGAGCGTATCCAGACCATATATGAATATGTTGGTGCGAATTACAGGGAGCAAATTGCCTTGGACAAGGTATCCAAAGAAGTTAATATGACTGTTCCTGCTTTTTGTCGCTACCTTAAAAAATGGACAGGGAAAACATTCACCCAATTTGTTAACGAATTTCGAGTTGCTCATGCTTGCCAGTTATTAGCAGACGAACACCGTAGCATTGCGGAGGTGTCTTTTGAAAGTGGCTTTAATAATTTGTCACACTTCAACAAGCAATTCCGAAAAATTAGCGGAACGACACCCCGAGAATTTCGTAAAAACACAACTAAGGTTATTCAATAACCCCCATTCCCTATTATCGAGGGTTCACGAAAAGGTTTTGTATGAAACAAAAGAGGACAATCGTGCTAGCGATCGTTTTTATGGCTTTTATGGCATGCGAAAATGCCCAAGTCCGTAAAAAATTGGTAGGTAGTTGGTCATATGACTTAGAGGCTACCCGTCTTGAAATGATGCGACAAGAAGCTACGCCAAGCCAAATCAATTATATGGAGAGTATCCTTACAACACTGGATGCAGCCAAGCTTCTTTTTGAGTCTGATGGCTCTATGCTCCTCCTATTGGATGATATTGAACAGTCAGGTACCTGGATATTACAGAAAAAAGGGAAAGAACTGGTTATGAACTTAACCGGATCAGATCAGGTAAGTACTATTAAATACATATCATCGGATACACTGGTCTTAGATCCGCAAAGAGTTGATCAGATCAGCTTTCCACGTGTTCTGATTTCTACTGACTGATCGTTTTCGGTGTTACTTAAAAACTTTTGGACGGTGTATGCCGTCCAATAAGCTGACACAAGTTGGGTTTGGTTAATTATTTGATAATTAAACCTTTACTTCCACTTTACATGTAAGTATCAAATTGCGTGCAAGAAATACTTGATTTGAAGTACTATCTCACGCTATTATGAAGAGAGAACTAGATATTGTAATTCTATCAGACATACATCTGGGAACTTATGGTTGTCACGCCAAAGAGTTACTCAACTATCTTAAAAGTATCAAGGTAGATACCCTCATATTAAATGGTGATTTTATTGACATGTGGCAATTCCGTAAAAGGTATTTCCCACGTGAGCATATGCAGGTTATTCAAAGGGTTTTGAAAATGGCAGCTAAGGGAACCAATGTGTATTATATTACGGGTAACCATGATGACGCCCTTCGTCGTTACGCTGATTTTTCAAGTGGGAATATTCATTTACGTGATAAGCTTATCCTGAAATTAAAAGGAAAATCATATTGGATTTTTCATGGGGATGTTTTTGATATTTTCATTAAATATTCACCATTTATATCCAAACTGGGAGGGAAGTCTTACGATTGGTTGATTCTTCTTAACCGTCTGATTAACAATCTTCGCTCGGCTTTTGGTATGCGGCGTATGTCCATCGCCAAGAAAGTGAAAAATAGTGTCAAGGAGGCTATAAAATTCATTAGCGATTTTGAAAATACAGCTATTCAATTAGCGGCAGAGCAAAAATATGATTACGTAGTATGTGGTCATATTCATAGGCCACAGATTCGTACAGTAGAATCCAAAGGTAGGCAGGTTACATATCTCAATTCGGGTGATTGGATTGAGAATTTAACAGCTTTGGAATATAACTGGGGGCATTGGTCGATCTATGAATATAACGAAGCGGATTATGCATACGTAAATCCTAAGTTAAGGGTAAAAGAAACGCAAGGTGATGCAATGGAGGATGACCTTAGTGAAGTAGGGATTTCGGTTGAGGATATTTTGGGAAAGATCGTACAATCGGGTATAGGGAATAACAACGAAGTAAAAACCACCACTGGTTAACTCTAGAGGAAAACTATATTTGGCCTCCTTAGCGTCTAATCTTTGGGTTTTTGGATGCGTACCCGCAGGGAATGACCCAAAGCAGTAAATGCTTGTTCCCAATCTTTATCTTGTTTGTCAAGAGGCAGTCGCTGGTAATTTTTAAGCATAGAATAGTACAAATTTTGAGATTTCCAGGAATCAATATTAAAAGGGAGATCGCTGGCAATCATGGAAAGCATACTACGTAAATTTCGCACTCTAGGAAAACTCTTGGGTATGCCTTCAGCGAGTGTTTGTTGGAGTTCTCTGTAGATCCATTCCCCAACATCAAAGGCCAGACTGGACTGCTGCTCAAAGTCTACATTCCATTTTTTGAATTCGTCTAAAAGTCTTTTTAGCTCTTGTACACGGGCAAAAGAAGTACTAAAAACTGCTTTTAAATCGAGATTTAATACCAACTGGACCGCATTTAGATATTGGGCGGGAACAGGAATATTACTGGTGAGATGACTACTCATGAGTTGATAATTCTCATTATAAATATCACGGAACCAGAATTCAATATTGCGAAGATTTTGGTCAGAAATATCTTTTAGGAACGATCTTTTTTCTTCGCGAAATAGCTGATTGATGGTGAATTTATCAGGGCCAAATTCTTCTTGCATAAGTCCTATTACTTCCCCGATATTAGACTGCTTAAAGGCACTGTTGAGTTTTGCGGTCATCTGATCAAAATCAAAACGACTCATATCAACCGATACGTTGCCAATCATATTTTGTTGGCCAAGATATAGCACAGCAAAACTGAAGTGCTTTTCGGAATAGGTGGTTTTGGATTTTATGATGGTCCGACCCATATTGAGTTGCTGACTTCCTGCTTTTACTTGGTGAAGAACTTCACTGTGTGCCATATAATTGAAAATATCCAATTGTTCGGGGTACTCCTCGAATAGGGAAGATGCAGCATAGTGCATAGCCATTCTCCCAAGATTAACCTGATTGGGTATGATATATTGTTCGTAGGAGTAGGCTCCATTCGGATAAACATTACTGGGTGCTTTGCGCAAACGATCGACAAAGGATTCCGTCAGGTTCATCCCAGCGGTCTGACGAGCAAAGTGAATAACACGAGCTGCATATTGCAAAATTTGATCCGTTTCGATACCTGAAATTTCGTCAAAAAACCATCCACAGCTGGTATACATGAGCATCGCGTAGCGCTGCAATTCCATGAGACGCAGAATTTGGGTGCGTTCAGCAGCACTTTGGTTTGGGTTTTTGCTGTGCTTTTGCAAAAAAGAATCGATGGTGTCGCGGGATCGATTAAGGATAACATCGATATATGCATTACGTGCAAGCCAAGGGTCATGAACGAGCTTGTCCGCCTCTCTTTCGAATACAGGAATAAGAATATTGCGCAGCCAGTCGAGACTGTCCCGCAGTGGAGCGCGCCATGCTTGTGACCAATCGGGGTGACCACCTGTATTACAGCCACAATTACTTCGCCATCGTTCTACTCCGTGTACACAGCTCCAAGAGCTATTTTCGTGGATTTGTGCTTCCCAGGTTGGTGGATGTAAATCAAGGAATTCACCATAATTGGTAAGTTGAATATCAGGATGCTGCTCGAAGTGACGGAGGCAGGCAGAGAGGGCCATTTCACCATGCCGATGATGATGGCCGTAACTTTCCCCATCGGTTGCGATATGAGCAAGCTGGGGTTCCTGAGTATCCGTAAATATATTGGTAAAAGCTTGAGCAAAATACTCTCCGTTATTCAATAGACCTTGAAAAGCTACGCCTTGGGCAATGCCACCGTGATAAAAAAATAAAGAAATACTTTTTCCGGAAGGAAGGTTATATTGGTAAGGCCTTCGTGGATCAATACTATCCGGTGGAAGTGTTTCCCACTTATCCGCACCTATTTTTCGTACCGCCTTGCCTTGACGTGGCGCTAAGATGGTATATCGTAGACCCTGATCAGCCATGATCTCAAGCGTTTCGGTATCTACAGCGGTTTCGGCAAGCCACATACCCTCAGGCTTTCGGCCAAAACGGAACTCAAAGTCTTTTATGCCCCAAATGATTTGTGTTTCCTTGTCCTTCCGATTAGCTAAGGGCATAATCAGGTGATTGTAAACTTGTGCTATGGCATTACCATGACCAGAAAACTGTTGTATACTTTTTTTGTCTGCATCAAGAATAGCCTGATAGGTGGTTCGGTCATTATCTGCTAACCACGACAATAGGGTAGGGCCAAAATTGAAGCTTATGCGGGAGTAATTATTGCGTATATCAATAATATAGTTCTCATAATCAAGGAGCCGTGCAGATGTGTTGGGTGCATAGCACTCAAAATTAATCCTTTCGTTCCAATCGTGGAAAGGAGCGGCGGAGTCTTGCTGCTCAATGATTTCCATCCAGGCATTTTCTCTTGGAGGTTGGTAAAAGTGTCCGTGAATACAAACGAATTTTCTCGTTGTATCTTCCATGTTCTTGTGTTTTTCAAACTCAATATACAGAATTACAATACAGATGGTAACACCATCTGCGAAAGTTATCTGACTTATTACAACGGATAAAAAACGATCATGTACATACGATGGCACCAGATCATACCAAACTATTTGTTCTTGATGAATGATTAGTGATGATAAATAGTAAATAGATAGATTTTGGATAATCATGCAACTAAGGAAAGCGTCACAGGTTTATTATCTTCGAGGCTAGTTGAATACCTCTTTATGTCTTGAGCATAACGGCTCAATACAAATCCAAAAACAAAAACGAATGGCAAACCACTTTTTTACCAGCCTGATAGTCGGGTTAAGTCTATTTATGACGATTGGTTTGGGTGCTCAGGCGCCTGATAAATGGACTTCTTCTGATATACGATCCGCAATTGAAAAACTAAATTTTTTAGGTTCGGCTCTGTATGTGGCGGCTCATCCTGATGATGAAAATACGCGACTGATTGCTTATCTGGCGAATGAACTGAAGGCTGAAACGGCCTATTGTTCCATGACTCGTGGTGATGGCGGGCAGAACCTTATCGGGCCGGAGATAAGGGAGTTGTTGGGGCTTATACGAACCCATGAATTACTAGGGGCCCGAAGTGTTGATGGAGGTAGTCAGTTCGTTACGCGTGCTAATGATTTTGGATATTCCAAACATCCCGACGAGACCTTTAATATATGGGATAAGGATCAAGTCATGGCGGATTTGATCTGGAATATCCGTAAATGGCAGCCGGATGTAGTTATTAATCGTTTTGATCACCGTAGTCCGGGCTCTACCCATGGTCATCATACGGCTTCGGCTATGCTATCTGTGGAAGCTTTTGATTTGGCAGGTGATCCACAGGTTCACCGTGAGCAACTAAAGGACCTTGATGTTTGGCAGCCCAGACGGCTATTCTTTAATACGTCCTGGTGGTTTTATGGTAGTCGGGAAAATTTTGCGAAAGCAGATAAAAGCCGCCTATTAAGTGTGGATGTAGGTGTATACTACCCCCTCATAGGAAAATCCAATACCGAGATTGCAGCCGAGAGTCGTTCTATGCACAAGTGCCAAGGCTTTGGTTCTGCTGGTAGCAGGGGGGAACAATCGGAATATTTGGAACTGTTGAAAGGAGATATGCCTTCAGGAGCAGATATTTTTGAAGGAATAAATACAACTTGGAGTCGGGTTGAGGGAGGAAAGCCAATTGGAGAAATTCTGGCTCGGGTTGAGAAAAACTATGATTATCAGAATCCATCTGCTAGTGTGCCAGAGTTGTTGAAGGCTAGAAGAATGATTGCCGGTTTAGAGGATGGCTATTGGAAACGAGTTAAGCTAGCGGAAATAGAACGGGTAATCGAGGCTTCTATTGGGTTGTATTTAGAGGCTATTGCTTCAGTTTATCATGCTGTTCCGGGTGAAACGGTGGAGCTGGCTATTGAAATGATTAATCGTTCAGCGATACCCGTTAAGATGAGGAGTGTTACGATAAAACCTGCAGGTCAAGATACTACCCTTAATTTAGTTTTAGAAAATAATGTGGCGAACCGTATCTATAGGAATCTTATTATTCCGGCTGAGTCTGCTTACACAAGTCCTTACTGGTTAGATGAGTTGGGTTCCTTGGGAATGTATACGGTTGAAGACCAGAATTTAAGAGGCCTTCCCGAAACACCACGACCAAATCGGGTCGTATTTATGCTTACTATTGCCGGAGAACCGATGATGCTTGAAAAGGAAATAGTATACAAAAGAACAGATCCGGTAAAAGCGGAGGTCTATCGGCCGTTTGAGATCATTCCGGAGGCTTCCGTGCGAATTTTAAATCCAGTATATATTTTTCCTGATGATAGACCGCGAGAGGTAACGGTGATGGTTCGCAGTGGTATCGACAGTTTATCAGCTACCGTTGGACTCGAATTACCAGATGGATGGCGAAGCGAACCAGAATATCAGGTAGTAAGTATTGCTAATAAAGGTGCGGAGGAAGCTTTTATTTTTCAGGTTTTTCCTTCCCGAACGAAAAGCGAAGGCGAGCTAACGCCCGTAGTGTCCACTGAAGGAGGTACCCAGTATAATCGGGAAATGATTGTAATTGAATACGATCATATTCCAACCCAAACGGTATTACGACCGGCGCAAGCCCGCGTAGCAAAATTAGATATTGAAAGGCGAGGTAGCCGGATTGCCTATGTTATGGGCGCTGGTGATCAGATTCCTACAAGCCTAGAGCAGATAGGCTATCAAGTGGACTTGCTGGATGTCTCTGATGTTTCTGTAGATGTCCTGAAGGGATATGATGCATTAATCATAGGGATTCGAGCATACAATACAGTTGATCGAATTCAGTTTGCGAATGATGCAATGCTGGAATATGTCAAACAAGGAGGTACCATGATCGTTCAGTATAATACCACTCGTGGGCTACGGCTACCCTCAC
The DNA here is from genome assembly GCA_013214265.1 of Saprospiraceae bacterium. Classification (GTDB taxonomy): domain Bacteria; phylum Bacteroidota; class Bacteroidia; order Chitinophagales; family Saprospiraceae; genus DT-110. The sequence goes on from JABSSK010000114.1 coordinate 9,182, forward strand.
GCGAGTTGGGTCCATTTCCTTTTGCGCTTTCCCGTGATCGAGTGGCAGTTGAAGGTGCTGAGGTTAGGTTTCTAGCTCCGGACCATCCGGTACTGAATTTTCCAAATAAAATCACATCAGAAGATTTTGCAGGTTGGGTTCAGGAACGAGGGTTATATTTTCCAAATGAGTGGTCACCAGAGTATGAGCCTATTTTAAGTTCTAATGACCCTGGGGAAGATGCTAAGGACGGGGGACTATTGATCGCTAAATATGGCGAAGGGCATTACATTTATACCGGATATTCTTGGTTTAGAGAGCTGCCAGCAGGTGTGTCGGGAGCATATCGGCTATTTGCGAATATGATTTCCATTGGTCAGGCTCCCTGACGGATGTGTGGGAATATAATAGAAGAAAGACTTTCGAATATTGTTCGGGAGTCTTTTTTCGTTATATAATTACGGATTAATCGAGGAATGACATGGTATTGTCGCTTAATGGGTATGCTGATCAACTTGTAAAGCCTATTTTTACCCCATCAAAACAAAAACCAATGAAATCATGAACGAGCCAGAACCACTAGATGCTCAAGAGGACCGCCCACCGATTTTTAAGACTTGGAATCAGATGTACCTTTTTGTACTCGTCTTGCATGCATTAATTATTAGTCTTTTTTATCTGTTCACGCAGGCATACTCCTAAAGGTAGGCCCTAAATCATATATCCCATCTCATGGAAATAGTTGATTGGATTGTAATGGGGGGAACCCTCAGCTTTATTGTTTTATATGGAATATGGAAAACACGAAATGTAAATAGTGTTAGATCTTATCTCATGGGAGATAAGGATTTACCTTGGTGGACGATCGGACTATCAATTATGGCTACTCAAGCGAGTGCGATTACTTTTTTATCAACGCCAGGACAAGCATACGAAGAGGGCATGCAGTTTGCTCAATTTTACTTTGGGTTGCCTATAGCGATGGTTCTGCTGGCTATTTTTGTGTTACCTATTTACTACAAGCTAAATATATATACCGCGTATGAGTATCTGGAATCGAGATTTGATCTACGAACACGTTCTCTGACTGCAGTTCTATTTTTACTGCATCGGGGACTAGCTGCTGGTATTACCATTTATGCACCAGCCATTATATTGTCAAGTATCCTGGGTTGGCCATTGCGCTCTACGGTCTTTTTAATTGGGTTTCTGGTGATTTTCTACACTGTAGCTGGTGGTACCAAAGCAGTAAGCGTAACGCAAAAGCAGCAGATGATTATCATCTTGAGTGGTATGATTGTGGCGGGTGTAATATTGGTTCTCCAGTTTCCAGAGGGTGTTCGTTTCTCGGATGCAGTTGGTGTTGCTGGGAAAATGGGTAAACTGAAGGTAGTTGATTTTTCCTTTAATCTGAATAACCGATATACGTTCTGGTCAGGAATGTTAGGAGGTACATTTTTGTTCCTGTCGTATTTTGGGGCGGACCAGTCTCAAGTGCAACGATACTTATCAGGCAAAAGTCTTACGGAAAGTAGGCTTGGGCTTTTGTTTAATGGAATTTTGAAAGTACCTATGCAGTTCTTAGTTCTATTTGTAGGTATTCTGGTATTTATCTTTTTTCAGTTTCAGAAACCTCCTGTTCATTTTAATCAGGCCAACCTTGACAAGGTTGAAGGAACCGTTTATGAAAGTGGTTTGCAAGCATTAGATGCCGAATACGATGTTGTGTTTAACCAACGTCAGGAAGTAATCACGGGCATGATTGGTGCTATTCGTAATGATGATGAAGCCGCCATTGGTAATGCACAAAATCAGCTGACAGGGCTAAATGAACAAGAGAAAAAAATTAGGCAGGAGGTTGATGAATTAATTCTTACCGTTGATCCGGATGCGAAAACGAAGGATACGGATTACGTGTTTCTTACGTTTGTTATGAATTACTTACCAGTTGGATTAGTGGGGTTATTATTGGCGGTCATATTTTCAGCGGCTATGTCGTCTACTTCTTCTGAGTTAAATGCACTCGCTACCACAACGGTTATTGATATTTACCGGAGGTCCGCTGTTAAAGATAAAACGGACAAACACTACTTGAATGCCTCCCGTGGTTTTACCATCCTTTGGGGGGGTATTGCTTTGTTTTTTGCCCTAACTGCCGATTTATTCGAGAACTTGATTCAGGCTGTTAACATCATTGGCTCTTTATTTTATGGGGCTATACTGGGTGTTTTTGTAGTAGCCTTTTTTATGAAAAAAGTTAAAGGGCGTGCGGTATTCTTCGCTACCCTAATTACAGAGGCCATTATTCTGGGTTTATTTTATCTCGATCATTTAAAAATAATTAAGTTAGCCTATCTGTGGCTTAACCCTATCGGGTGCGGATTGGTTATGCTTTTTGGCTTTATTTTATACCGCTTAGGGGTGGATAAAGGAAAGGAGCCACATGGAGCCTAAATGCAAATCCAAAATAATTGGCTAGCTACTGAAGCATTTGAATAACAAAAGGTCCCTGTATCACTATGGAAAGTGGTCAGGGACCTTTTGCTTTTGCGATAAAGGGGACCTAATGGTGTAAAGGTACCCTAACTTATGGTTGCAGAATTCGGGATTACAAATTAGCTCGAATACCTGCAGAGACGTAGAATAAATTATTCCGTGGTGCGCTGTTCTGGTCATCAAAGACTTCAGAGATGCCCAGTTGATAACCGATATCCACAAAAAATAGAGGGATGTCAATACCAACGCCAATGTTCCAGCCGAAAACCAGATCTTTTAATGTGTCCTCATCAATAAAGTTGTCATCATCTGTTTTGCTTGAGAGTTGAATCAAGGCATTAGGACCTGTAAAAAGTCGAAAGTTGAATGCATCATCAGCTCCATACCCTAACCGATAGCCAATCATGAGTGGAATACGGAGGCCTGTTCTTTTGTATTCGTTTAAGTCATTTCCACCAGTGGAGGCAATCATTACTTGGTTCTTAAGGAACTCGAGTTGTAACCCGGGCTGTATGTAAAGTTGGTTGCCAAACTGAAAATCAACACCGATTTGATATCCTGTACCGTTATCGAATTCGAACAAGCCTTCATCACCAGTCAAGTTAGAGGAATTGATTCCTACTTGAGGTCGAAAAGATACTTGGCTGGTTACAGATTGTATCTCTGTAATCAAGAATGCTAAGATGAGAAATAAATGAATTTTCTTCATAGTCAATTGGTTTTGAATTTTGGTTTTCAAAAAGGCAGGCAATAGCAAATGGATTGCCTAATCTCCTGCCAGAAAAAAGGTTATATGCCAGCTGTTATCCTGTTTTTTCCTGAATCCAGCCCGGTAATCAATTGCTGAAATTAGATATTTTCCCCATACATATCCTTCGTCATCATTTAGCGTTTTTACCTTCTCCCAGGGAAAAGTTTCTCCGTCAAGGGTTAGTTATTCATTGGTGTTTTCCACCAATAGTACGATATCGTGACTCAGGGTAGCCAAAACATCAGATTGTAATGTTGGTTTTTTTCGAAGTCGAAC
>JABSSK010000115.1:0-4915 GCA_013214265.1 Saprospiraceae bacterium
TTGTGTTGATGACGGAACTTGCGTCTCATCAACCTGCTGCCATACATCTTGCTCGCTTAGCTTAAAATATTCGGGCATGGTAAAGGTACCATCGCCCTCCTTAACCATATTGTGGTTAAATTCAAAACCCATAATATTGGTACTGAATTGGGTGTTGTCAATATAATCTAACCGGATAGGTGATCGTATTCCATCACTATTTAATTCAGCTACCATCGCCCCTCCATTTTCAACGAAAGGCACCCCAAATGAACCAGACTGTATGCGTGCAGGGAGAACAGCAGCACCCCCAGAAAACCAATCTGTCATTACGTCCCATAATGCATCATGACTATATACAGAGACTTCGTTGAGTACCATAGAATGCTCCCCGTTATTGGCCGGAAATTGAAAAGGTTGAATTTTAGCGTAGCGATTACCATGAGCATCCCGGGCGGTCAATGCCGGTGAAACTGCATGCTCTATACCAAAAGTGATATTGGGATCGGAAGGCCTGCTGTCCAAGAATAATCCTTCTAATGAAGGGTCTTTGAGTACCGGCTCGGTCCAGAAGGTGGGCAGAAAAAAAGTGGCAGGACCTTTAAAATTTGTCGTGTTTAAAAATAGGGTCCAGCATTGATTACCCGTACGGATCTGTTGTCCTTGCGTTTGTTCCAGCGGCTTTGTTATGGGTAATGGGGTATAACCATATCCGAGAAGCTCACCGTTGAGACCCTGTGCCATATTCAAGCCATCAGGCGCCCACAATAAAGTGTTGGACAATTGAGCAACACCATACTTTCCCCCGGGCGTACTCCAGTCGCGTTGGCCATTGCCTAGCATATTACTACGTCCCGCTCCGGGGCCGTTGGCCCAAGCAAAGAAATTGTGTGACACTCCTCCCATTATGAATTTAGGCACCCGCGTACCAAAGCGGGTATCATGCCACCAGCCAAGCCCTCCCTCAATAGTCGTATAAAAATCCTCCGGTTCAGTACCCGTTCGCTGGGTCGTTAGCCAACAACCCGCCAAACCCATCTGAAAATCGGAAGGCCCAGGGTAGTCCCTAAAAATCGGCCAGGCCGCACTGTAAATCGAATAACCAGCACCATAATGCTGGTCGTTTACGCTCTCGGTGGTGATCCAGGCAAATCCGGAATGGTTAGCATCCACTACCTGCGCAGTAAGCAATAAAGGAGGCCCCGCCAGCATACAACAAAGTAAAAGCTTGAAAACTATTTGGTGGCCAGTTGTCCTATTGTTTACATATTTCATCCGCATATATTTTTTCCCGGGATTATTGAAAGTAAGGATTATTCCTGTGGGTAGATTCGTTCTTTACCTTAAAGAATGTCAGGATCATTACCAGAACAAAATTAGCGCCTTGTGGCTATCTCAACGGTTACTAAATCGCTGTATCCATTATAAAATGTTCTAATCTTTTAACCGCCAGGGTGGATTCAATCGGTTTTTACCTGCGTAAAATAAAATTAATTGGTTTCCATCAAGATCTTTTAATCTGGCTTCTCTCCATAACCAATTCTGATCCGTTGGTTCCTGATCAAATACGATGCCCTGTTCTTTTATTTTGTCAACTTGTGCATCCAGATCGTCACACTCAAAATAAACGTATATACCTTCGCCTTCCGGAAGTTTGTTTGTCTGGTGTATTGAAAATGTAGCATCACCGTTAGGGCAGACGAATCGAGCATAATGAGGTAACGACTGTACAATAAGCCTTAGGCCCAACTTTTGGTAAAAAGGTATGGATTTGGTCAGATCCAGAGAAGGTACGGTTATTTGATTCAGATTCATTTTGTGCGATGATTTCCCGTTTGTTACATAGTTAATGCATAGCGACCGAACAACCTAGCCATCAACATAAGCGACCAGATTCGTCGCCTGACTCCGTTGTGTATTTGTTGAGTATCGATGCAATAAATGGCCTAGCTAGCACTTCTTTTCGCTTTGCGTATTCCTTTTTGTTCTGATGCGCCAAGCGAGCAATTTGTTGCTTTAAGTTGGCATAGGCCTCCCTTGCACCCTCGTTTTTACGTAAATGATCACGAAATAAGATGTGTCTTTTCCATTCCGCACAGTCAACCTGACAAACATATACATGGTGGGCGATCGAATCCAGTATCCTATGGCGTGGCCTTGGTTCCACTCGCTTAAATACTTCCCTTCCAGAAATCCCCTGATCACCACAATGGGTATAACCAAGTTCCTGAAGCCCCTCTTTTATAGAAGCAAATGATGTAGGATATTGATGTATGATGTCCATATCAATGATCGGTTTTGCGGCCAATCCTGATACGGAGGTGCTTCCGATGTGTTCAATTCGTATGTCGGTAGTTGTAATGTTTTCGGAAAGAACATTTTCTAATGCGTGGAAATCATGGATCCAGCTCGGTTGATAATCTTGTATCAGCATACGACCTCAATACTTTTTACGTGTTGCATAAATAAAGATGCAAGTTATGCTAAATTCGCTTTGGCCTCGAGAAAGGTTTGTGCACCCGCCATAGGTTAAACGAATAGTTTTGTTCATTATTCTAACGAAAAACATTTTGTTGCGTTTAGGTGTACTTTTCTTCTTTTGAAACCATCAATTGTTGGTCTAAGCAAAGCCTTTAGGCGGGTATAACGGGACCAACAAAGTGGTGTATGAAACCAAGTTCATGAGACCCAAATAGAAGTATGATACGCAGTATGTAGGAAAGTATAGGAGGGCTTTTCAGATCATACAATGCCCATAGTATCCAAGATTTATTACCCGGATACTATGAGCAGCAAACGAGTTAGAACCATAACCAGCTACCTAGACCAGTTGTGGTACAGCAACCTGCTTTTCCTGTAATACCTGTAAAGCCTGACCCATATCCCAGATAAGGTCCCGGCTGTTTTCTACACCTACTGATAATCGAATCAGATTATCGCGAATACCAATTCTTTCTTTTAACTCTGGACACACACCCGCATGGGTCATCGATGCAGGATGCTGAACCAAACTTTCGGTACTCCCTAAACTTACCGCTAATTTGATGAGCTGCAGTTGGTTTAAGAATTGAAAAGCTTCTTTCTCGCCCCCCTTAACGTAAAATGAAATCATAGCCCCTGAAGAAGTGTATTGTTCTTTGAAAATTCGATACGATCTCGAATCTTCATCCAGATGCCCGAGAAATGAAACCTGTTCTACCAAAGGATGGTCATCCAGGAAACGTGCAATATCAGTAGCATTTCTGGCCTGCTGCTCCATTCTGATTTTTAGGGTTTCCAGACTGCGAAGCAAGAGCCAGCAGGTATGTGGGCTGGCCATATTGCCCAAAAAAGTACGCAAGGTTTTTACCCTTTTAATATGGTCAGCATATCCAAGAACGGCTCCCGCAATCACGTCGCTATGCCCACCAATATATTTAGTAGCCGAGTAGATAACCAGATCGGCACCATGCTGTAATGGGTTGGACCATATTGGCCCCATATAGGTATTGTCAACTGAAATGATAACCTCTTTTTCAGGGGTGCGGTAGTGATTGGCTATTTCCTTGCACATGGCTATATCCACTAGGTCATTGGTCGGGTTCGCTGGTGTTTCAAGGTAGATATGCGTGAGCTGCTGTGCCTTACCCGTAGCTTCAATCATTTGCATGATTTCTTCCTTGGTCTGATCCGGATAAAAACCAATAGCGTCAACACCAATTTTTTTCAGAAAATGATTAATGAAATGATCCGTACCCCCATAAGTCGGAGAACTGAATAACAGTAAATCACCCGGTTTTAAAAACTCCAGAAGTGTGGTGCTAATTGCCGACATCCCACTCTCAAAAACAGCACAGTCGTCCGCTTTATCCCATAAACACAACCGATTCTCTAGAATCTCCAAATTGGGATTGTTAATCCGGCTGTATATGAGCCCAAGCTGTTCTTCCTGATTTTTTTGCCGCAAACCATAGGCCAGCTCAAAAAAGGATTTACCCTCCTCCGCAGTTTTGAAGGCAAATGTTGAGGTTAGAAATAAGGGCGTCTTAACCGCTCCTTCCGACCATTCAGGATGATAACCGTGGGTCATCATGAGGCTTTCTGGCGACATCATATCTTTCATAAACACATTTTATTTGGTTAGTGGTTGCTGTAAACTTACAGGAATTAGGAATACATTTTTTTAAGTGCACCTTGTAGCTTTATTTTTCCTTTAAATAGTGGGAAATCAGGAAAATTGGGGTTATTTTAATTCTTTGTTTCCACAAAAAAGGAAAAATTCCTATGGTAAAATTAGATGCAATCGATAAGCGCTTATTGGAATATTTACAAGAAAATTCCAAAATCAATATAAAAGAAATGGCCGCCCAGTTGAATATGACTAAAACACCTGTTTATGAACGAATAAAAAGGTATGACAAGCTGGGCGTGATTGAAAAATATGTGGCTGTTATCAACCGCGAACTGGTAAGTAAAGCCATGGTCGTTTTCTGTTCGGTTTCACTCGAAAGTCAAAAACTGGAGGAGATCAAAAAGTTTAGTGATGCCATTAAAATGATACCCGAAGTATTGGAGTGCTACCTAATGGGAGGTGCCAATGACTTTCTGCTAAAAGTAGTCGTTTCCGATCTAAAAGCATACCACCAGTTCTCGTCGGGAAAACTGGCTGCTTTACCCAATGTTGGTCAAATCAAAAGCACTTTCGTACTCCATGAAATCAAGCGGTCAACCGTTTTTTCCCCTGGATTGATAATACCGAATCGGTTACTGGTTCCATTCAATTTACTTTCTTCATTTCTACCCAAAAGGGTAGTATATGTTTTGATCCGTCCGCATAAAAAGGACGTAAATCACAATCCATTTCAGGTAAAAAAACGTTTTTCATCTCAATGATATCACTACCGGCCTGAGTATGAATCATTTGTTTGACGTATGTATTGGTTTCTAAATACATCTT
>JABSSK010000115.1:4925-12616 GCA_013214265.1 Saprospiraceae bacterium
ACATCTTCCCATTCGCTTTGACGGGCTTTATAAACTTTATTTTGAGGTCATAGCGCCCTTCTTTGATGTGTACTTTCCACTTTCCGTAAACGGCTTCCTGAGCCCATATACCACGCTGACCACCAGCATCATTTCGATTGAGAATTACCGGATTTTCAAATCTACTGCCGACCACAATCCGAACGGGGTTAAGAAGGTTTTTTGAAGTCACTAATTCTTGGTATAATGAATCGAGTTCTTCTTTCAGCACCTGCGCAATTTGTTCGCTTTCATGTACGATATTCGTTTGCTCGTAAGGATCCGATGCGATATGGAATAATTCAAAGTCAGTGACGGCAGCGGTGTAGTCTGTTTTTCCAACCAGCTTGTAGTTGCCTCTGCGCAGAGCAATATTGTTATATAATTCTGGATACCGCCTGGTCCAATAAAAAAACAGAGATCGGTCGGACCAGTCAACGTTTTCTTTCGTCAGCAGTGGCACCAAACTTCTACCGTCGATTATCCTGCCAGAAGGTAGTGGAACACTGCACAGCTTAGCAAGTGTAGGCAAAATATCAATATGTGCAGCGGTAGTTGGGATATCTGTACTTTCATCAAATAAAGAAGGATATCTAAGAAAAAAAGGTACCCGAACACCACCCTGATATACATTGCCTTTTAGCCCACGCATACCCCCCACATATCGGGTTTGCTGAGGACCATTATCTGTCATAAAAATAATAAGGGTGTTATCTGTAATTTGTAACTCATCCAGCTTATGCAATAACTTGCCAATATTATCATCAATATTGGTCACCATAGCGTATACCTTCCGAGCATCTTCTTTGTCCTTCAAAGTCATATCAGAAAAAGGCCGGTCGTCCCCCGCAAAACCAGTTGCCGGATCTATATCACGGTACAGCGCATAGTATTGATCGGGAACTTGTAGCGGCGTGTGTGGCGCATTAAATGATAAATAACAGAAAAAGGGGCCATCTTTATTTTTTTCAATAAAAGTAATAGCCTCCTCGGTAAAGATATCTGAACAATACCCTTCGTAGGCTTCTGTTTGATTGTTGTGCCACAAAACCGGATCAAAATAACTTTGGTTACCTCTGAAATAGGTCGTTATATCACCCACCTGACCCATCCCACCAGAGAGATGAATCAAAGATTCATTGAAGCCCTGATCACTGGGCCGACTAGGGTAATTGTCCCCTAAATGCCATTTTCCAAAAATGCCTGTTTGGTAATTCGCTTGCTGGAGCATCTCGGCAATAGTAACTTCATTGGGCGACATGATCGCTCCTCCATTATACGTATCGCGTATGCCCGTGCGCAATGAATAACGACCTGTCATAAGACTGGATCGGGTAGGAGCACACACCGGCGATACATAGAAATCGGTAAACCGAATACTCTCAGTCGCCAGCTGATCAATATTCGGAGTTAGGACATGTGGGTTGCCGGTTATACCCAAATCACCATAACCTTGATCATCCGTAATAATGAGAATTACATTGGGGCGTTTGGCTGCTTGGCCACTACTCATGGTTGCAAAGGATAACACCATAGTAAGGGTAAGCAAAACAATATTAAGTAATTTCATAAGGTAGGCTTATTGTGCAGGTTCGAAACCATCAAAACTATTGGAAATCCATCTCTAATCTACCCATTTCCCACCAAAAAGAAAATGGTTGATCAGCCGATTAGTAGCGGGAACAAAGCACTTGCCTAAATATCTAAGAAATGACTGTATTGTATACAACAGGGGCAACCAACAACCAGTAAATGGCTGTTCCATAAGAATGGAGATAGGTAGTGGCACAAAAAGCATAAACGCATGGTATTCCTTTTTTGTAAAGCCGATCTTAGCGCTTTTTTCAATAAGACAGCCTTATCGTCATGAAAAATAGTAATTTATAGCTCTGTTCGCGATATTATCCGCGTCGCAGAAATTGTGATAAACCATTAATCGGGCATTCGCCTCCACTGCTGTAATGATGGCTAATATGTTGTATATGAATAGCTTATTACCTGTTTTTCGTTCTACTAGCTTACCCATTTGGGTTTTAGTCATTGTTGTGGTAGGCTTTAGTGCTTGCCGCACGGATCTATCATCGGAATCCGCAATTGTTGATGAAGATCCTTACGCCCATATCGAAGACGAAAAAGCACGGCTAATTATTCAGTCAGCAATCGAATACGCCGGAGGGCTAGATACCTGGCAGCAGATGAGACGCCTCCAGTATACCAAAAACTTTTCCTTGTTGTTAGCCTCCGGAGAAACGGAGAAACGCTACGAGCAAGTTCACGACTATACTATGGAACCGTATCTCATTGATATTCAGTCATTGGAAAATGGACAAATGATTCACACCCGCCTAGCTGATGGTGTGTATAGCCGTACCCAAGACGGAGAACCCGTCGATGTGAGTCAGGAAGCGCTGGAAAAAGGAATGAATACTTCGACCTATGTAATCGGTATTCCATTCAAACTCATCGATCCAGGGGCAGAAATTACTTACGAAGGAGAATTGACACTTGATGATGGCCGATTAGTCGATGTAATCCGTTTTTCGTATGATGCTAAAGCACACGATAATCATTCTTCTTCGGATACTTGGAAGTTCTATTTCGACAAAGAAAACCGAGAGGTGGTAGCCAATTTTATTATCACCCCGGATCACTATTCTCTGGTAGAAAACTTGACTACCGAAAGAGTTGGTGGCATCTTATTCAACAAAGAGCGCAAAAGCTACCGAGTGGATAGCGCCGGTAATAAACTATATCTGCGGGCATCGTATTTATACGATAACTATGAGGTGCAGTAAAGGGTATGGGCCTCCTTTTTTTGTTGTTAAAACAGAATACCCATATCGAAACCGACTAGAAAATAAGCGGAACCAAGCCTTTTGGTTTGATGGGCTAATGACGGATCGTGCATAAGCATCCGGATCGTAATCGGTTAGGTAAAACATCCCCCAACTCGAGGTTGCTGATGCCTCTTTATAACATGTTCTGGCTTATATACTGCTTTGGTGAAACACCAGTATATTTTTTGAAGGCCCGATTAAAGGTGGTTTTTGAATTAAAACCGCAGTCTAATGCTATACCTAAAAGCGTGACCTGGTGATGTACACCAGTATGTAAAACGGAAATAACGGCTTCCGTACGTTTTTCATTGATAAAATCATTGAAGTTCATCTTGAATTCACGGTTGATAACTTTTGAAACAATATTTCTGTTGGTACCCAATAGATTAGCCAGATCTGTAAGGGTTAAATTCGGATTCCTGAAAATTTCTTCTGATGCAAAAAGTTGAATAATATTGGTCTTCCATGAATGTAACGCTGCTGCGTCATTGGGATCAAGTGGGCGTTCATCATGCACGCCAACTTGAGGAACCTCAGGAGAAGGCAACAATCGGAGCTTCAATTTTATGGTCGTGATTAGTGTATTCGAATAACCGCTGATGGATATGTACAGTAACAAAATGGAAAAGCAAAGGTAGTACCAATACTTTCTGCCAAATTCCCCCCATTCTGGATTCAGAATAAAGAATAACACCCTAAGTACGAGAATGGTGGTGAAAGCAATATTAAAATCTCTGATCCAAGTAAACGCAATATCGTCAGCAAAACTTACTTCCTGAAGAGATAACTTTCGGTATTTCTTATACGCTTGCAGACTGCGGTATAGATAATATAACATGGAGATCAGTCCAGCCATTTGGTACCAAAAGTCCAGATCCTGGTCTTGACCATCCGCATAAAAATAATATTGAGGTAAAACCAAACTATCAACCACAAAAACGATGAGACTGTAGCACAAGTAAAGTGCGGGAAGGATAAAGTGAATGCCATCCTTCCAAGACAGTTGGAAGTCACTGTAGAGTAAGGCCTTATTGTAAAAGTAGAAAACAGGACCAATAAGCAGCAATTGCTGGAAAGGTATAAAAAATAAAAACGCACGGTAGCCTTCTACAGCGTACCAATTGGCGTATCCCAGCATAAAAGGGCAGATGTATAAACCACCTAGGAATATGAAAGCGGCCAACCAGCGGCTTTCCCTTTTATCTTTATGCAGCCCTTTAATGAAAATCAAACACGAAAAAAGAATTGCATTAAAAAAGAATATCAGTAATACTGAACTCTTGGAGTTATAATCGAAATATAGGATTTCTTCCAAAGATGAATATGCGTTTGTAAAATAATAAGTAGTACCCTAATAGTACGCTTCTTGTTAATTGTACTCCCCAATGTACACGATAATCAAGATAATTATTAGTAGAAATTCGCTATGTTATGATAGCTGACAATAGTTTTGATGCTTTGCTGTGATTCTATTGCTCTTGCTTACCCATGCAATGGACTTGATGTTTTATCAGCGTTTATGATTTTTGGCATCGGTTCGTGGTTAGGAAGCCTACGAAGCCAGTGTCCCTCTTTAAGCTGGCATAAAGGTTGTCGGCGGTTTTCTTCATTTTTTGTATATTCAGTAGTCTTGTTTTAGGCTGGGCCAATCACTCAAACCACCACCTGTCATGTTGACCACGCTTTCCTTTATTGGGTTTACACTCTTTGTTGCGTTCTATTCTTGGTATCGACTCAGAAAAGATAAACTCTCCAGTGAGGAAGGATACTTCTTGGGCGGGCGGAGCTTAACAGGTCTGGTTATAGCAGGCTCTATGCTGCTTACAAATATATCTACTGAGCATTTAATTGGCTTGAATGGTTCTTCCTACAAAAATGGATTTATTATCATTGCTTGGGAGGTAACCTCCGCCTTAGCATTGGTTGTGGCGGCGCTCTATTTCTTGCCTACCTACCTTAAAATGGGACTCACCACCATTCCACAATATCTGGAAGAACGTTTTGATGGTCCCACCAGATCAATGGTCGCCTTCTTCTTATTGGTATCTTTTGTGGTCACCCTGCTACCGATCGTATTGTATACTGGAGCCCTTAATTTGGAGAGTATCTTTAATGTTTCGGGTGTCCTGCAAGTTTCGCAGAAGCAAGGATTATGGCTGACCGTAATCGGGATCGGTGCTGTAGGTTCAGCCTACGCTATTTTTGGAGGCCTAAAGGCTGTCGCTTACAGCGATACGATTAACGGTGTAGGCTTATTTTTAGGTGGACTATTGGTTCCTATATTGGCCTTTTGGGATATTGGAGATGGTAATATTATCAAGGGCCTCTCAAGGGTTTATGAGAATAGTCCTGAAAAATTCAATGTGATCGGTGCGCCCGACTCCGTATTACCTTTCGAAACTTTATTTACCGGTTTGGTGATTAACCAACTGTACTTTTGGGGTATGAACCAAACGATTATCCAGCGCGCGCTGGGGGCTAAGTCATTGCAAGAGGCACAGAAAGGACTTTTGTTTACTGGGCTTTTAAAGGTTTTTGTACCGATCATTATCATGGTACCTGGTGTTATTGGATTTTATTATTTCGGAACAGCACTATACGATAATCAGGATATGATTTATCCTGAATTGATAAAAAAAGTTCTCCCGGCAGGATTGGTGGGCTTCTTTGCTGCCGTGGTAATGGGAGCTGTTTTGAGTACCTTTAACAGTGTTCTCAATAGTACAGCAACCATCTTTAGCAAAGGTATCTACCAACGGTTAATTCGACCTTCAGCTTCCGAAAAAGAATTAGTTAGAATGGGGAAGTTATCCTCCATTTTACTGGCTGTTGTGGCTATCGGTGCAGCCCCCATGGTGGCTAATGCCCCCGACGGATTGTACCAGTTGCTACAACAACTCAATGGCATATTTTTTATTCCGATTGCGTCCATCATGTTGGCCGGTTTTTTTATTCCCAGAATATCTGCCCTAGGAGCCAAAGCAGCTCTACTAGTAGGTCTGTCGTTCTATATCCTTACTACTTTCATCTTTAAAGTGGATATTCATTTTGTTCATATCTGGGGTATAGAGTTTCTTCTGAATATGGCTGTTATGTTTGGCGTATCTTATTTCTATCCGCAAAAGGTACCCTTTACGCCGAAATACACCGGCAGATTGGAACTCACCGAATGGAAGTATACCAAACCTTTTAGCTTGGTACTGGTCGTTATGATTTTGGGTATATATATCTGGCTAGGGAAATTTTAGTTTGACAAACTTTCGTTATCTTAGGAAAGATTAGGCCGTAATCACTATTCATTACCATCTTATTCTGTTTTATCAATGGCATAACATAATCTTTTACCATGGAAGACAATACCAATAAATTAGATATGGAAGAGCTGTGGGAAGACGATCTGCTAAGACGTTATCCCGAAGAGGGTACCAAAGCAAAAGCGGACTATCGGAACTACGACGACCCCGCTCGCGATACGGTCAGAACGTTTTATCGGATGAACCATACATATCAAACCTATGCATTTGTGCAGGAGAAAAAAAATGACTTCCTACAGTTTGATAAAAGAAAAATGACCCTGTGGGAAGCAGTAGAATTCCTCAATACACTCATCGACGATTCGGATCCTGATATCGATCTGGATCAAACCCAGCATCTGTTGCAAACTTCGGAAGCCATGCGGGCCGATGGCCAGCCCGACTGGTTTGTTTTAACGGGATTTCTGCATGATCTCGGTAAGGTATTGTGCTTATTCGGAGAGCCTCAGTGGGCTGTTGTTGGCGACACTTTTCCGGTAGGTTGCCAGTTCTCAGATGCTATCGTTTATCCAGAATTTTTTAAATATAATCCCGACCATGATCACGTGGTGTATCGCACCAAGTATGGCGTATACGAACCCAATTGTGGCCTCGATAACGTCCAACTGTCCTGGGGGCATGATGAATATCTTTATCATATCCTAAAGGATTACTTGCCCGAACCCGCTTTATATATGATCCGCTACCATTCTTTTTATGCCCAACACCGAGAAGGCGCTTATGATCATCTTATGTCGGCTCATGACCACCAATTATTTGAATGGGTCAAAAAATTTAATCCGTATGATCTTTATTCCAAATCTCCAGTTCCACCTAATGTAACAGAGCTCAGGCCGTACTATGAAGATCTAGCAGCCAAATATTTACCGGATACGCTGGCTTTTTAATGGAAAAAAATCTAAAAATAGCCATTGTAGGTTTGGGTAGAGCTGGTAGGTTCCATCTGCGGTCCATCAGGCAATCTACCCATATGGCACTGACTTACGTGATTGATCCAAAATTAACGGAACTGCCCGCCGGTGCAGTTAAGGAAGAAGTTATATTACAGCCTGACTTGACCAAGGCCCTGTTAGATGATGAACTCGACGCTGTGGTTGTATCTTCGCCCACGCCATTCCATTATTCGTATATCGTACAAGCCCTCGAAGCAGGTAAACATGTGTTTGCTGAGAAACCGCTGGGCAAAACTACCCAGGATATTCAGCATTGTTATCGTTTGGCGAAGGCAAAAGGGTGTTGCCTTTATCTGGGCTTCCAAAGGCGTTATGATGCTAATTTTATCGACCTAAAAGAAAAAATAAAACAAATCGGTCATGTCCGATTAGTCAAAACCAGTTCTCGGGATAACCCCAAACCGGCTTTAGAGTACCTGAAAATTTCGGGTAATATTTTTCACGATATGCTAATTCATGATTTTGATATGTTACTTTTCCAGCTGGGGTGGAAAATACCGGAACATATCTTCGCAGTTGGACATTCATATGACCCTGATATCGCGGCTATCCCCGATTATGATACAGTC
>JABSSK010000116.1 GCA_013214265.1 Saprospiraceae bacterium
CCTTCGGTACCCATACTGCAGGAGGTGTATACCTTAATGCTGACGGCTCCGAATCAGAAGAAGTATTTGATGCTGGTGATTCGTACCTGATGCATAAAGCTGGTGGTGCCCATCACGGAGAAGGTGATCATTCTGATGATAGCCACAGTGATGGTCATGAAGCTCATGATTACAGCCAAGGTGACCACGCGGGTTATTTTGTTGACGACCGCAACTTTATCCATCGTAAATTTAAAGTTACTGAAGGACCTGAAGCTGGAACTGTCAAGATGGAAACATTCGGGCCCAAAGCTTTTGGTGCGCTCTTCTTTGGTATCACCGGATTTCATGGTTTTCACGTTTTTTCAGGTGTTTTATTCCTAATAATTATCTCCATTAATGTAGCCAGTGGTATCTACGTACAACGCAAGAATGGTTACGAAATGGTAGAAAAAATTGGACTATACTGGCACTTCGTTGATTTAGTATGGGTTTTTGTATTCCTTGTTTTCTACCTGCTGTAGAATTGTATTCCAAACACCTTACTTAAAGCTAGTATCAAATAAAAAACATTATGGCAGATAATATCAGTTACGAAGAAAGTATCAAAAAAGTATATCGTGGCCTCGCACTACTGGCGATCGTAACGCTAATTGAGGTATTTATCTCCCTATTAGGTAAAGGTTATGTACCTGGTCTTAAATGGGTAGAAGATTATAAAATTGCGCTGGGAATTGTTGCTATCGGGCTGATTGTCCTTTCCCTCTATAAAGCCTATTTTATTATTTACGAATTTATGCATATGCGTTACGAGGTAAAAGGCCTCGCTGTAAGTGTATTGCTTCCAACTGTTTTGTTGGTATGGGCTGTAATCGCTTTTTTCCAGGAAGGGAATGCATGGAAAAGCCGTCGCCAACAAATCCAGGACAAGAACAAAGAACAACTTGATGAATCCAAGTTGGAGAGCCAAATCCCTGCGGATACGTACATTATGGATAGCATTGGTTAATAAGAAAACTAATGTATCATAAGGGCGGAAAAGCAAGGAAGCTTTTCCGCCTTTCTTTTTACTATGACTTCAATAAACAATACCCATTTTTTTCGGTTAACATCCAAAATTCAATCCAATGGCAAAAAAACGGAACTGGCTTCAAATCGGAATCTTACTTCTTTTTTTGGTTGGTTTTCCCATTGTTAGCTATATCTACCTAAAGAAAGGCTACGATTATCGAGTGGAGGCGATGCAGGAACTGAAAGACTATGGTTCAATTCCTGGTATACCTGCTACAACGGTGTGGGGTGATTCGGTTGATATCGAGAAGCAAAGTAATCAGATTGTTGTTTTGCATTACATCAACTTGTCAGATAACGAAGAAAAAGCGCTTATTGGAAAGTATATGAATGAACTGCACCAGCAGTTTGATGGGATTGAACGCGTAAGATTATGAAGTTGGTACGCACCAAGTGATTCCGCACAAATAGCAGCTTTTATGGAAGAGATGGATTTAATTGATTTTGATCAATATCTTGCTTTTCCTGCAACTGCAGTTTCAACCGATGGGATTCAATTGCCAAAAGGCGCGCCCACAATGGATAAACCGCTGGTGTTTTTAGCGGATACAACAGGTACGGTTCGAAGCTTCTACAACTTAGAAAATGGTCGTGAGGTAGTCCGGTTAGTGGAGCATATTACGTTTTTGGTTCCACCCGAAAAGAAACAAAAAGCAATATTTAACCCTGAGCAAGAATTATAATACATATGGAGAAGAATAAGCAACTCGAACGTAAACTGAATATAGGAGCAGGCGTAGTTACCCTTCTTGTACTCGGATTAGTGGGCCTGATGCGCCAAGTAAAGATTACCCTGCCCCATGGTGTAGACTTATATTTTCTGGCTCCTTTTCATGCGATGGTTAATGGCCTAACCGCTATAATGTTGGTAGTCGCTCTGGTTTTGATTAAACAAAAGAAAGTTGAGCTTCACCGAAAAGCAATGGTCACAGCATTGATGTTATCTGTCTTGTTTATACTCTCTTACGTAGCCTACCATTTTACTACACCATCTACTATTTTTGGAGATACCGATGATAATGGCATATTAAGTGAAGCGGAAAGAATGGCTGTGGGAAATACTCGAACTGGATATCTTGTCCTACTGATTAGCCATATTGGATTAGCTGCTATTAGTTTGCCTTTTATCCTGAGAACATTTATTCTGTCCTATACTAAACAGTTTGAACGGCACCGTAAACTGGCAAAATGGGTGTGGCCCGTATGGTTTTACGTAGCCCTTACCGGGCCAATCGTATACCTGATGCTACAACCATACTATTAATGTCAAAAATAATACTGGATCAAACACCTATCGCAGTTATTTCGTTTATTTGTTGTAGGTATCATTCAGAAAAATAAAGGTACATGCGTTTATCAAAATATATTCTTGTTTTGGGGATGGCAATTACCGTTTCCACTGTGGCAGTCCCTAGCGTAGCTCATGCCCAATGCCCTATGTGTAAAATGTCTGCTGAAAGTAATTTGCAGAATGGTGGTTCTGCGGGAAAAGGACTAAATAACGGTATACTTTATATGCTTGCGACGCCATATTTACTTATCGGTGCTGTAGGCTATGTTTGGTATCGAAATCGCCGCCGCAAAGAAGAAGAGGAACTCGTCTTTGATGAGGATTAGAATTCCTAAAAAAAGGAAAACAGAATTTACTGTTTTCCTTTTTTTATAGCTTTTATCTATCACCTGATAAATAAATAAACCAGCCAAAAGTTGCGTGGAAGCCATAATTCTTCAAGCTACCTTCAAGCGCACTGCCATTTATGTTCCAAAGCCCTTGACCATATCTTGCTTCCGCAAAAAACCAAACCTTTCCTAAATCAAACTGCCCTCCAATACCTGAGTTAAAGCCAAAATCAAAACGATCAAGCCCTTCAGAGCCAAAAGTAAGTTCAAAATTAAAGGGTGACGTTAGTCCGGCAAGGCCTTCTTCTCCCTGGAAACGCCCCCTTGCTAGGTATCCGAAGTAAGGACCCAATAGAAGATACAGGTCCGTATCATTTTTGGAGATCAAAAAGAATTTAGCACCCAAGGATAGTTCCACATAATCCGTTACAATGTCACCATCGAATATAAAGGTTCCAAAAGCAATGTCTTGTTCGATAGCTTCGTACCCTTTTCGGATGTATAAGAGCTCAGGCTGGACCGCCCACCTTTTGTTAAAATTTTTTTGGGCCATTACGCCCCATTGCCATCCGAAAAGCACACCAGGGGCATCAGCCAGTTCAACTCCTTCTCCTTGTACTGCAGTTAAACCTGCACCAAATTTTGGACCAATAGCAAACTGGGCCTTTGCCATTGCAGGAATGCCTATACATAGACCCCATATGATCAAGTATGTACTGGCCCGTATAATGGAAGATAGCCGCTGAGGATAACCACAGTGGCTCTGCGTGTTCTTTCTTATATCCATAAGATTGTTCTTTTGATGACGGAATGGGACCAAAGCTAAAGTTTTTTCCACTTTTACAAATATACTTGCACGTATTTAGCCTTAGCGTAATCCATAAAATAACGGAAGTTCAACCTTTCGCCAGTCACTTTTTCACATAATTCATCCGCTAAATAGTAACGGCCATGTGCAAAAATATTAATACGAAGCCAGTCCAGTAGAGGTTTACAGTCCCCTTGCCTTAGAGTGTCTTCCAGATTTGGAATATCTTTCTTTGCTTGTGCAAAAAATTGGGCTGCGTAAAAACTACCTAAAGAGTAAGTTGGGAAATACCCAATACTGCCATGCGCCCAATGGATGTCTTGCAAACACCCTTCATTATCAGACTTTATATCTACGTCGAGATAGTCCTTATATTTTGAATTCCATGCCTGAGGGAGGTCAGCTACTTCTAAGCTACCTTCTATTAGGCCTTTCTCTAATTCGTATCGAATTAAGATATGAAAATGATAGTGCAATTCGTCAGATTCAATTCGAATAGGATGCGGTTCTATCTTATTGATACCCTTAAAAAAGGCGTCCAAATCCGTTTGCCTCAGTTGTTCAGGGAATAGTTTTTTCAAATTAGGGTACATAGCCTGCCAATACAGATATGATCGCCCAATTTGATTTTCCCACAATCGCGACTGGGATTCATGAATACCTAATGAACACGCTTGCCCTAAAGGTAACCCGTATTGCTTAGCAGGGAGCCCCTGCTCATATAAAGCATGCCCGCCCTCATGAATACTACTCCAACAAGTGGTGGCAAAGTTTTGCTCATTGACTTGGGTAGTTACGCGCACATCGTTCGGCGAAAAACTAATCGTAAACGGATGTGGTGAAATATCCTGACGCCCTGAATTAAAATCGTAACCCATATTTTTTAGGATATCAAGACTGAAAGACCACTGCTTGTCTTTAGGATAAAAATGATAAAGGAACGAGTCGTCAACTGTTGGTTTGGCGCGTAAATCCCGAACGAATGCGACTAGTTCCGTTTTGACCTGCTCAAAAAGTGCATCCAACTGAGCACTTTTATACCCAGGCTCAAATTGGTCAATCAAAGCGTCGTATGGGTGGTCAGCATATCCTAGCTTGTCGGCTTCTTCTCTCTTTAGGGTGATCAACTGGGCTAAGGCAGGCTGAAAAATAGAAAAGTCATTTTCTTTACGAGCAGCCAGCCATTTGTGATATCCTATGGAAACGATCTTCGACTTTCGTTCCACAAAGGCGCGGTCGAGGCAAGTTGCTTTTTGAAAGTCACTTTTTGATCGCTCTAAATTACGCTTGTCTTGTGGGTCTGATTCAACCATAAGGAGATGATTGATCAATGTGCCAAAGTCCGGATCCGTGAATTGCTCGTGTGCTAGTCCATTGAGGGTAGCCACTTGTTGGGCTCTAAAACCAGCACCGTTAATCGGCATGTTAACTTCTTTATCCCAACTCAGAATGGCTGCCGCAACCGACAGATCATGTACTTGTTGGAGGTGTTTTTTGTAGTCAGCGTAGGATTTTCTCATAGTGATGTTCAATTGCTAGTTGGTTTTCTTAAAAGTGCATAGCAGCAGTAATAACCAGCCCCCAATGAAAAAGGTCCCACCCAGGGGCGTAATGGGCCCAAGCCATTTTACTTCTAATCCAGTCATTGGACTCGTACTCAACAAATATAAAGAACCAGAGAAGGTAATAACCCCAATTATGAAACAATATCCGGCCCAGCGCAATAAAGTAAACCGCCAGCCATCCAACTGTATTAATATGGCTAGTAAGAAAAGGGCAAGGGTATGATAAAATTGATACCTAACACCTGTATTGAAGGTCTCCACCCGGGAAGGTCCTAGTTGTGATTCCAGAAAATGAGCACCAAATGCGCCAAAAATGACAGCTAGAATACCAAAAATAGCAGTCCATCGAAGGAAAGTAGTTCGCATAGTTATTTACTCTTTTTTCATCCGCAATGTATTGGATAATTCCTATAAATTTACACACCTTTCGTAAAAATCAATCTCTTCATGGTAAGATCGTACTTACACCTCAAATCAGGTCCTGAATTGTTGGTGATCGTATTCATGCTTTCCCTGATCCGTTGTTCATCTCCAGAATTACTGCTACCTGTACCTAACGATTATGGTGCTCGGTTCACAGCATTCGAAACTCAAGAATGGTTAGCACTGCTCACCCACTGGGAAAAGCAGAAAGGAATGCTCCGACCCGCTGATTTACTATTAGTACGTCATATGCTTACCAATTCCGCCTCAAACCAAATGCATTTATCATGGCACAGTATAAGTCAAAATAAATGGGGCGTACTCTTAGTATTTCCCATCACTCCGGGTTCAGAAGACTTTGTATCGGAGTACCAACAGCCCATTAATAATGAAAAGTTTAGGTCATTTACATTCCAAGCGTATCAACTGGAGGGGTCCACACCTTTTTGGGCCATGCAACGACGTGGGTACTGGGTGGTAACGCCACATCGAAGTTTATTACAAGATGCAGCCAGCACCATTGGAATTCCTGAACTACCCCATGATAGGCAAGCACTAATTAGAGAAGCATGGACTGAGGCCTACGGCGTCCAGTCGGCTTATCTTGATGCGTCAGGCTTGCGGCTTCAGATGCAAGAAAGCAGATTTGGCTCTCCATCAACCCCTAGCTTATCCCAATTTCCCGGGTTTTTATCAAGTGGCGTGATGCTTACGCAAAACAATCAGCAGATCCATGACGATCATGTACAACCGAACTGGGCCCTGAAAGGTATTTTAAACGCAGGGGAAAAAAAGGAAACATTCTTATTCTGGTCAGATCCGATCCAACGGATGGATGCTTTCTGGACACAATTAGTGAATACACAGGGCCTCTTACAAGACTTCACCTATCAGGGAATCGAAATCCGTCAGGTATTAACTGAGGATTGGTCATATCTATTGGAGGATTTGGGGTGGGGAAGCTTACGCTCTCCTTTCCTTGCGTATGTTGAAGGGGGATGGGTCATGGCCAATAGCCGCAGTGGTATGGAGCGGTGGATCGACTACTGGATGTCTGGTGAAACTATGATTTCCCGATTACCCCTAATGGAGATTAAAGAAGCGGACATTCTTTTTTGGTATGATAAGAACGACCTTTTGAGCCAGAAAATATATGCCTGGCTTGGCCCCTTTTTTCCGAAAGGGAATACCCTGATCGGGTTAGAACAAAACCAGCAATGGGTAACCTTGGAAGGTGTTGATAAACCTGCTGGGTATGCCTTGAAACGCTGGCAGGTTGAAAATTTCTCCTGGCCCATACAGGCTTGTACAGTGCTGGATGACACCATTGTTATTCACGATCAGAGAACACTCTCCTTATTAAATGGAGATGGGGGTATATTTTATCGGGAAACAACACCTCAGGAAGAATGGGTAGGTGGAGCTGCCACGGGTGGACATTTCGTTCTTATTACGAATGCATATTGCCGAATAGTTTCTAAAACGGGGGAAAAGTTGTCTATGACCGCTTTATCAGGCGATTTGGGTCCGGTCATTTCCTGGTCATATCGCTTGGATAGCGATCAGCAATTATGGGTATTCATTTTGGGTGCTTCGGGCAAGATTCAGGTCGTACGTCACCTTTCACCCTATGTGGGATACTGGACCTCAGCAGCACAGCATCCATTGGGAATCACAACTTTACGGTCAAAAGAGATGGACGTAGTTGTTGTTTTTGGAGAATCGCTATGGGAAGGATATTCGCTTTTAGGTCATAAATTGTGGGAACGAGAGCCTCCTGGGACATACGTTAACCATGCTTCCGGTTCTGCGGCAGCTGTAAGTTGGGTAGAGGTCGATTCGTTGCAGTTGGGGGCTTTATCTATTCGTGGCTATTGGGAACCAATCCTCGAAAAAGGTAAAATGAATACAGAAGAAGGTCAAGACATATTCGTGATTCAATCAGATGGTAAGGCCATTATGTGGCGCATGTCACCTTTGTCTAGTGAGCCTGAAATAATAGGGCAGTTTGAAAGTAGAAATATATGGGTTGATTATTAACATAGTACTCAGCATACTTATAGTATTAAGCAACAACAATATGATTGGCTAATTTCGGCTGTAGACAGCGACAATATGTTTGAACAGTCTTTTCCGGGACGACTACCTCCCGTACTTTTCAGTAAAGAAGATCAGACGGTTGCATTAACGATTCAGGAGGATAAGCTGGTTGCTTATGTTTTGCCTTAAAGTTGCCAGTTGATAGGTGTGGCACCTTGATTTTGTAAATATGCATTGGCTTGGGAAAATGGCTTACTGCCAAAAAAGGCGCCTCGTGCCAGAGGAGAGGGGTGAGCTGCTTCAAGAATTAAATGCCTACGACTATCGATGAGTATTTTCTTTTGGCGGGCAAAATTACCCCACAGCATAAATACCAAGCCTTCCCGATGATTACTTAAAGCCTGAATGACAGCATTGGTAAATGTTTGCCAACCCAAGTTTTTGTGGGAACCGGCATTTTTATGCTCGACGGTAAGGATAGCATTCAATAAGAATACGCCTTGTGTGGCCCAAGGTGTCAGGTCTCCATGATCCGGAGGCATTACGCTTATGTCCTGTTGCATCTCCTTGTATATATTTTTTAATGAAGGAGGTACACGTATACCGCGAGGAACGGAAAAGGATAGGCCCATAGCCTGACCGGGGTTATGGTAGGGGTCTTGCCCCAGAATAACAACCTTTACTTCTTGGAATGGGGTCGTATTAAATGCATTGAAAATTAGAGAACCAGGTGGATAAATTTTTTTACCATTTGCTTTTTCCTTTTTTAATGCAACGACTAAACTTTGAAAATAGGGCTGCTTGAATTCTTCTTGCAGTTCATCTTTCCAGCTCTGTTCGATTTTAACGTCTGCCATAGTCTCTCAGGTTGAACGCTATAATAATACAACAAAAATCCTTTCTGATTCTCGGTACGATAGGCTTCATAATACCATTTTTCCTTCATTATCGTTATAACTATTGAACTTGATCTTTATCAGTTATACCAAAGGGTGCTAAATAAAAATCTTTTAGAATTCTTATTTTGTACACAAACAAATAATATTCAGTGTTCGACGCTGCACTTCCCGGATCATGAAGACATATGCATAATATGGGAAGTTCAAAAAATGAATTATGAAAAACATACTTCTGTTTCTCCTCTGTTTTTTTAGTATACCTAATTTATTGCAGGCTCAATTCACGCCTGATGTGAGTCGTCCACTTACCATTATTGCCACGGATGGTACTTATAGCGCAAAGGATTCACCTATAAAACGTGCGCGGAGTGCAGCACCGAGGCCTGGCCAAAAATTCTTTGATCCTATACGGCCATTAGGTATGAGAACGGCCTTTCAAGCTGCGGCTTTCCTCGAACGCCCTTTGTTTGGAAAAGTTGGATTCCTTCTTATTTTTAGTGTTAATGATTCTATAGGTGGGCAGCAAGGCTTACTGGAAGTTAATGGTCAAATTGTGAAAGGTGTTTATCGGTTGATTCGCCCTATGACATCTCCAGATGAGGAAGTGCCAGAAGGAACAACTAAATATGAAGTGACAGGTACGATCTACCTACTCGGTATTTCCTGAAGGCACTTCTGTTAATCTAAGAAGGGTTTTCTAGCGCTACTTTTCATTGGAAAATGACGTTTGATTGGGTGGTACCAACTGTCAAGCGTAGCGATTATTTGTTGATTGCTCAAGTTGTATGTATCTAGACGTTACGATTTTACTTATCAAAAAGGATACCGTACGTATTCACGTAATGGATTGTACAGGCTTTTGTTGGTAATGCTGGTATAGGTGCAGAAGTGGTTTAGGCGTAAGTCCGTTCTTTGCTGAGTTGTGTTGAGGTATTGCTTTTTTGTTTGGCAGGTTTCCTCTCCTATTTGAACCTAGGAACAATTTGGTTGTGACACTTCGTGTTACCTCTGAAATAATTGTATTTTGGTTAGGTATACCGACTTATTGACCTGAAATGGGCAATAGTTGTTTACAGATCCCCTTAGTATTTTCAATTATATCTAAATGAAGCATTATGAGCTCAGAAAAGTCCTTTAAGGAACGTTGGGAAGATCAACTATCTAACTGGCAGAAAAATATGGAGGAACTGGCGGTCCAGTTTTCTTTAGGAAAGAAGGAGGCACGTGATGAATTCGACCGTCAAAAGGGTAATATCAAAACCTGGTTGAATGATTTGAAACCCCTTATTAATGACGTCCAATCCGATTTCCAAGAAGAAGTAAATGTGATCAAAGAAAAGATCAATGCACTTTCTGAACGGTTGAACCAGAAGACATCGGAGGTGGAAGCTGATATCGAAGCGGAAAAAACGGCTTTGGCTGCTCAGATGGATGATCTTCAAGATTTAGCAGAAGACTTGGAAGATAAGGTTGGTGGCCATGCTAAAACGCTTGCCAGTAAGCTATCGGCAAATATGAGCATGTTTGGTAGTCGACTGGAAGCCCTAGCCAAAAGTGCTCGGGAAGAAGGTTCTGAAGAATGGACAGAGCTCAAAGAAGATGCCGCTGAGGCCATCAAGGAACTGAAAAAGAAGTCTTCTGAAATTTCGGAAGAAGCTAAAGAAGAATGGAAAGAATTTCAAACTGAAGCCCGTTCTTTTCTGAAAAAGATGCGGGATCAGATCAAAAAGAAATAACGATCGGTACGCAACACTGAAAGGATTGAGATTCGATTCCGTATTTGTGGTTTCGAATCTCATCCCTTAAACGGACCCTTGGATCTGTTACCTATTGATTACATTTTTGAATTTAGGCCTTCTGGGTTGCACATCCCCATACTTCTCTTTTTTCATGGCTTCATATTGGGTGTAATTCCCTTCAAAAAAGATTACCTCAGCTTCATCCTCAAAAGACAGTATGTGGGTCGCCAATCGATCGATAAACCAGCGGTCATGACTAATAATCAAGGCACAACCGGCAAAGTTATCGAGGCCATCTTCCAATGCGCGGAGGGTATTTACATCAATATCGTTGGTTGGCTCATCCAGAAGAAGAACATTACCACCTTCTTTTAAGGTCATGGCCAACTGAACGCGATTGCGTTCTCCTCCGGACAGAACACCTATCTTCTTTTGTTGATCTGAACCACCAAAATTGAATCGGCTAATGTAAGCACGGGCATTTACCGATTGGGTGCCGATGTCCAGAAAGTCATTACCTTGCGAGACAGCTTCATAAACTGTTTTTTCTTTGTCCTGAAGTTGCTCGTGTTTCTGGTCAACGTAAGAGATTTGTACGGTGCCACCCACAGCAACAGAACCCGTATCGGGTTGTTCTTGCCCCATAATGATTCTGAATAAGGTACTTTTACCAACACCATTAGGACCAATAATACCCACGATAGCACTTCGGGGAATTTGCAGGTTCAGGTTTTCAAAAAGAACCCGATCACCAAAACTTTTGCTTATACCTTCAAGTTCGATTACTTGTTCGCCTAAACGCGGTCCGGGCGGAATATACAATTCGAGCTTGGCTTCTTTTTCTTTACCTCCTTCACCTGCCAATTTTTCGTAAGCATTGAGGCGGGCTTTACCTTTTGCTTGTCGGCCTTTGGGTGACATCCGTATCCACTCTAGTTCTCGCTGAAGTGTTTTGCGACGCTTGCTCTCCGTTTTCTCTTCCTGTGCTAAGCGTTTTTCTTTTTGCTCCAACCATGAGGAGTAATTCCCTTCCCATGGTATTCCTTCACCACGATCCAGTTCGAGAATCCAGCCGGCCACATTGTCCAGAAAATACCGGTCGTGGGTTACAGCAATAACCGTACCGGGAAAGTTCTTTAAATATTGTTCCAACCAATGCACCGACTCGGCATCTAAATGGTTCGTTGTCTCGTCTAAAAGCAAAATATCGGGATTGCTCAAAAGTAAACGAGCTAGGGCTACACGCCTTCTTTCTCCCCCAGATAGTACGTCAACAACGGCATCTGCTGGTGGGCAGCGCAAGGCCTCCATCGCGGTATCCAGTTTGTTGTCCAGTTCCCAGGCATTGTGGTGATCCAGTTGTTCCATGAGTTCACCCTGACGTTCGATGATTTTCATCATTTCATCTTCATCCATGGGTTCTGCTAACTTCAAATTAATTTGTTCCCACTCTTGAAGCATATCAACAATGGGTTGTACACCCTCTTTCACGATATCCACCACCGTTTTTCCAGCTTCCAGATGAGGTTCTTGTTCTAGATATCCAATTTTGTAAGAACCATCAAAATGAATATTTCCCTCGTAATCCTGATCGGTGCCAGCTATAATTTTTAAGAGGGTAGACTTTCCTGACCCATTAAGACCCAAAACACCAATTTTGGCGCCATAGAAAAAGCTTAACCAGATATTGTTAAGCACCTTTTTTTCAGGGGAGAAGCGCTTGGAAACCCCTTCCATTGAAAAGATTACTTTATGATCAGACATGCTAGGTATAATTTTGGGGCAAGATACGCATTGTATCCTTACTTCTGTTTGGGGAACACCAAATACTAAATACAAAGCATCTACTAAGTATACATCTTAATCATATGCTATGTTAAAAGTAAAAAGTACAATTATCATATGTTTGGTATTTTATGTTGCTGCTACAGCGCAAATGGGAAATATACTTGAGGTAGTATCTGTCGAGATCACCGGGCAGGGAAATATGACGCCCACTGCACGCTGGTTTTCTCTGAACCCAAATGGTGAAATACAAGGTGGTAATGGCCGACTGGTACACACCCGTGGATACTTTAAAAAAGAAGGTGAATCTCTTTTCATCTTGGATGAGAATAATCAGCCCGATCCCTACGGGGCATTCCGAATGTCAAGTAATCAGGACACCTTACAGTGGGATAGAAAAGAGGAGGGAATGAACGTTACCGTAAAATTAGTTCCACGTAATGCTATACCTTTAGCACCATGGGATCACCTAATTGGGGTATGGCGAAACATAGATGATGAATCCCAGCAAATCCACTTCCACTGGGATCGAGAATTTACCTTACACGGAAACTGGCTGGTAAATAGTACCGGAAGAGGAATCTGGCATATTCCGGGCCATCGGTCAGAACTCAGGCTGATAGCCTTTGATGAATCAGCAAAGCTGAAGGTCGTCGTTTTTAATTTTATACATCATAATC
>JABSSK010000117.1:0-3769 GCA_013214265.1 Saprospiraceae bacterium
GGAGAGGAATAGGCTAGGTTCTCGAATAAAAAGAAAAGCAATAGTACCCACCGTACACAGCCAAATGCTGTAGCCAACCCCTTGAGATATAATAAGGGTTGATGACAAGATAGCACCCAATAAGACGAAGAAATGGCTATAAAAAACTTTAGTCATGGTTTTTATTTTTTACTTTGGATTTTAAAGTTTTTTCAGCAAAAAAATTTAAGTGAGCTTGATGAGCTTTTCCAAGGCTTCTAAGTGCGCTCGGAAGGCTTTCTTACCTCGCTCCGTTGTACAATAAGCGGTATTCGGTTTTTTACCGATAACCGTTTTTCTGATTTTTAAATATTGTTCTTTTTCCAGCGCTTTAATATGGCTGGCCAATCTACCGTCGGTTACGTCTAGCGTTGTTTTTAGAGTAGTAAAATCCACCCAATCTGAAACCATGAGGATGGACATGATACCTAGTCGCACCCTATGATCAAAGTGTTTGTTCAATCCGGTTATAAGGTTTTTCATAAAGATTGGTTTTCTACTTTATGGGGTTTACCTTTTTCATATTTAGACCACATGAGTACTCCGTAGATAATATGACAGATACCAAAACCTAATGACCAGCATTCAAGGCCATAACCCAAGTTAAAGGAAGCAATTAGTCCGATAGCAATTTCTGTCAAGCCAAGAAATTGCACATCTCTAAGGGTATATTTGCTGGCTTGCAATAGGGCAAAGCCATAAAAAATTAGAGTGATAGGTGTAATCCAGGTATATAATCCAGCTCGCAATAACGCCAAAATGAATACCCCTCCAACAACCAGAGGTATACTTAGGTTAATGAGCAAACGCCTGACTACTGGACTCCATACGGGTTGTTTAAGGTGGCGTGCTCGTCGTCGTGTAAAGTATATACTTGTGGCAATTGCGAAAATGAGTACGAGTGTAATTACAACTATAAAGAAAGGCAAAGGTGGTAAAGACCATATCGGCTGAATGGTCGTTTGACCAATAAAATAGGGTCCATCAATAAAAGGGCTACGTCCTAAGTAGACGTATACTGCTGCCGTACCAATCAGTGCGGACGTACCTGTCATAATACCCGACAGGCCACTCAAGGAAATAAATCGCGATGATTCCTGCATGAGTTTTCGAATCTGTTCGAGTTGGTCCAGCGGATTAACAGGTTTGGTCATTAAAATACACTTTGAATTACAAAGTATTTTAAAAAAACAGAATAATCAAGTTTTGCCATTAACCTTAGAATGACTGGATACAATGGAATTCCTAGTTAGGACCATTCACTGGTTTCATAGTACAACTCATTTGTTTAGTGGGGTATGTTCAATACGAGGTGCGTAATATTGAAATGAAATAAATTATGCATCTCGAATAAAAAATGGTCTTTTATTAATCTAAAAGCCTTTGTATGGCATTGTGTATTACATATTACCCATGGAGTGGAAATGTACGCTTGATACTATGCTATACCGATTGTTCTTAGGCAATTGAAAGTATCTGTATACATCATATAACCCATTTGAGCAAAACACATTAATTACAAACTTGAATGTAGATTTTTGGTGCGGTTAGCCAGGTCACATTCAGACTTTTAATTTCACATTTTAATGAATTTTTCACGATTTCTTTTCACTTTTCTTTTCACTTGTATTTCGTGCCTATTGTGGGCACAAAAGCAAACGGTAAGCGGATACATCCGAGATGCTGCCAATGGCGAAACACTTATTGGTGCTACGGTATTTGCCAATGGAACAATTCAAGGTACCTATACCAATGAGTATGGATTTTATTCGTTGAGTTTGGAGCCAGGGTCCTATACCATTACGGCTAGTTATCTTGGTTTTTCTGATTTCATGACGGAGGTTGATCTAAGTGTAGAAAGCCTAAAATTGGATATTGAGCTGCAGGAAGAAGGGGCTCAAATTTCGGAAGTTGTTGTAACGGCTACCGAAAAGGATCGGAATGTAAAAAATGTACAAATGAGTGTACAGCAACTTAACATGTCGACCATTGAAAAATTACCCACCTTATTAGGCGAAACGGATGTTATTCGAAGTATGATTCTTCTCCCTGGCGTAACAACGGTAGGGGAAGGAGCTGCTGGGTTTAATGTTAGAGGAGGAAGTATTGACCAAAACCTAGTTATACTTGACGAAGCGCCAGTGTATAATTCGAGCCACCTGTTTGGTTTTTTCTCTGTATTCAATCCGGATGCTGTTAAGGGGGTAAAGCTTTATAAAGGAGGTATTCCGGCTCGCTTTGGTGGACGCTTATCTTCTATTTTGGATGTGCGTATGCGAGAGGGAAACAACAAGCGTTTCGAAGCGCAGGGAGGTCTTGGTACCATCTTTAGTCGTTTAGCCATTGAGGCACCTATTGTTAAAGACAAATCGTCTTTCCTATTAGCTGGGCGTCGTTCTTATATTGATATTCTGGCGGCACCTTTTTTAGGGGATGATCTAGATGATACCGAGCTTAATTTTTATGATTTAACGTTAAAAACAAATTATAAGATTAGCGAGAAGGATCAGATATTTCTTTCTGGATATCTTGGCAGGGATGTATTTGGTTTTGATGCAACCGCTGGGTTTAATTGGGGGAATCAGACGACAAC
Organism: Saprospiraceae bacterium; assembly: GCA_013214265.1. Classification (GTDB taxonomy): domain Bacteria; phylum Bacteroidota; class Bacteroidia; order Chitinophagales; family Saprospiraceae; genus DT-110. The sequence continues at coordinate 2,612 of JABSSK010000117.1, forward strand.
CTTGCGTTGGAACCACATCTTTGGTGATCGGTTGTTTAGTAACCTGACCATGTATTACAGTAACTATGATTATGAATTATCTTTTGGTGATGATGATACCTTCGACTGGAATGCAAAGATTATCAATTACAGTGCTAAGCCTGAGTTTTCCTATTTTATTACCCCTAGTAATGTACTTAGGTTTGGTGGACAGGCTATCTATTATGAATTTCAGCCAGCTAATGCCTTCTCGAATAATGTGGGGGAGCAGATTGATTTCAGCTTAGATGAGCAATTTGCTTTGGAGAGTAGTATTTTCATTGAGAATGAACGGAGTATTCAAGATCGGTGGAAACTGAATTATGGGTTACGATTAAGCCACTTCGCATATTTGGGGCCTCGGCAGGTCTACACGTATGGAGAATCCGCTCCGGGGCTTGAAAAGCCACTTGTTAACGTCACATCTATAGAAAAGGGCGAGGTCATTAAGGACTGGATTAACCTCGAGCCACGATTGTCATTACAGTATCAATTGGATGAGAACGCTTCCCTGAAGGCTAGTTATATGCGCACTGCTCAATATATCCACCTGCTAAGTAATACAACTGCATCTGTACCAGTAGATATATGGACACCGAGTACAAATAATATCGCACCGCAGATGGCCAATCAAATGGCATTGGGGTATTTTAGGAATTTTGAAGATAATGCGTATGAGTTCAGTATTGAAACTTACTACAAGAATTACGATAACTTAATTGACTACATCGACGGGGCGGACTTGTTGCTTAATGAACTGGTTGAGGGCCAGGTTCTTTCGGGGATAGGTAGAGCGTATGGACTTGAGATGATGCTCGAAAAAAAGAGTGGGCGATGGTCAGGGTGGATCAATTATACTGCAGCTAGAACGGAGCGTCTGGTGGATGGTATCAATAATAATGAATGGTATCCATCTCGTTTTGATCAGTTACATAATTTGAACATTACTGCTTTTTATGAACTGAGCAAACGGGCTACTTTCACTGCTACTTTTACCTTCTCTTCGGGAACACCTTTAACATTACCCAGTTCTGGGTATTATCAGCAGGGTTTATTTATTCCTAATGCTGATGACAATGCGAGGAATAACTATCGAATACCTGACTACCATCGGTTGGACTTAAGTGTAAGATTAGCTAG